>JAOPXW010000417.1 GCA_025964935.1 Friedmanniella sp.
GCTCGGCGCGGGTGGGCGAGGCCGGCCACCGTACGCGGTCGCCGGGTCAGTCGGCGGGGCAGCGGCGGCGCGGCCTCGGCCCCGGCCTCAGCGGAGAGGTCGTGGTCCGGCTCGGGCCCGGCCACCACGACGAGCAGGCCCAGCAGCACCAGCAGGGCCGGGTTGGTCTCCCACAGCGGGAACGCCGACCCGGCCAGCAGGAAGGCCACCATCCCGGCGACGGTCCCCAGCTGGTGCCGCCGGAGGGCGCGCCAGGCGAGGTGGCCCAGGAAGGCCACGAGCAGGGCGCAGCCGACGACCCCGACGCTGACCAGCGTCCCGAGGGCGGCGTTCTCCAGCGGCAGCTGGGCCCCGGCGGCGGTCGCGGCCTGCGCCGAGGTGCCGGGCCCGACCCCGGCCACCGGGTGCCGCAGGAACAGCCCGGTGGCCAGGTCGAAGACGTACTGTCGGTAGCTGACCGAGGCCGCCCCCTCCTGCGAGCTCGACCGGGCGGCCAGGACGGACACGTGGGGGATCGCGGCGGCTCCGGCGGCCAGGGCGGCCAGCCCGGCCACCTTGACCGCGACCCCGGTCCGGCGGGACAGCAGGACCAGCACCATGCCCACGGCGAGTCCGCCGAGCAGGGCGTAGACCCCGCTGCGGGAGCCGGTGAGCGCGGTGCCGAAGCCGCTCAGCGCGAAGCAGATCAGGGCCAGCCGCCGCAGCCGGCCGCGCAGGAAGGTGAACCAGGCCAGGCAGCCCGTCACCGCGAAGAACGCGCCGCTGACCAGCGGGTGGCCCAGGGTCGTGGTCACCCGGTACACCGCCCAGTGCTGCTCGGTGGAGAGCAGGCCCGTCAGGGGGTTGACCTGCAGCACCGACTCGGCCACCGCGAACCCGCCCAGCCCGACCCCCAGCACCAGCCAGGTGCGGAGCAACAGCGCGGCGGTGCGCGGGTCGGCCCGTGGCCCGAGCAGGCCCGGCAGGACCGCGCCGACCAGCAACGCCAGCGTCCACAGTGAACTGCGGACCGGGTTGATGCTCGTCGCGGTCAGCCCCCCCAGCACCACCACGAAGACAACCAGCCAGCCCGCCAGGGCCTGCCGATCGGCCCGGGTCAGCAGGCTCTTCACCACCCACAGCAGCAGCAGCACCAGCCCGGGGCTGAGGTAGCGTCCGCCGATCTCGGGCACGGCCGCCAGGTAGCCCACCGGAACCAGGACCACCCCGATCAGGACCACGCTGGGCAGCACCCGGGTCGGCAGGCAGCAGACCAGCGCCAGCGCGAAGACCCCGAGGGCGACCAGCGACCCCAGCGCGGTGAAGGCCGAGAGCGCTCCCAGTCCGAGCACGGCCACCCCGAGGGCGACCGGCACCAGGACCTGCCCGACTCGGCGGCCCTCGGGTGCGGCCTGCGTTCCGCGCGAGCGGCCGGGCGCGGACCCTCGGGTTCCCTCCGACGTGGAGGACCCTCGGGTCCTCTCCGACGTGGAGGACCCTCGGGTCCTGTCCGCTGCCGCCGGTGTCCAGGTCTGGGTCATCTGTGGTCTCCCCCTTGGGTCAGGACTGGCACGACTTGTTCGAGATTCCGAGTGAGGTGGCGGGCACGACGGTGTCGCACCCCACGATGTTGCCGAGCTCGTTGGCGGCCAGCCGGACGCCGTAGCCCGGCAGGGTGCCGCCGAACTGGTTCGCGTACGCGACGTTGCGCATGCCCCAGCCCGCCCCCTGCTCCCATACCTGCAGACCGTCCAGCGGGGTGTTGACGCCCCGGTTGCCGGTCACGGTCCAGTCGTTGCTCTGGATGGCCAGCAGCGAGTCCGCGTTGCTCGACATGCCGGTGCCGTCGAGGGTGTTGCGGGCCATCAGCCCGTGCGTCGCCCCCTCCTTGGCCTCGATCTGCTCGGCGGTGGTGGCGGAGATGTCGTTGCCGATGATGGCGTTGCGGTCGCTGCGGTCGGGGGCGCAGCCGGAGTAGGTGCACCAGTTGGGGGCCGCCGTGCCGATGTAGACGCCCTCCCCGTACGCGGGGGTCGTCAGCCCGGTCCGGGCGATGGAGTTGCCGATCACCGTGCTGTCGGTGGTGTTGGTACGCAGGTGGATGGCCTCGTCGCCGATGTCCTCGACCCGGACGTCGGCCACGGTCACGGCCCGGCTGTTGATGACGGCGATCCCCTTGAGCGCGTTCCGGACCGTCATCCCGGCGAACACCAGGTTGGTGGAGGAGTCGATCCGCAGCCCGGCCCCGGCCGCCACGTTGCCGCCGTCGATGACCGCCGTACGGGGTCCGCAGACCCAGATCGGGGCGGCGTCGGAGGCCTGCAGGTTGACGTCGTACTGGCCGGTGTAGACCCCGGGGGCCAGCCGGATGACGGTGCCCGACCCGGCCCGGGCCAGGGCCAGGACGAGCTGGGCCCGGTTGGAGACGTTGACCGTGGCGGCGGGACAGGTGGCGTAGCGGCGGGTCGGGTCGGGGGCGGCCGCCGGGGTGAGGACGCTGAGGGCGGCGGAGGTGGGGGAGACGTTGCCGCTCCGGTCCACCGCCGCGACGCTGAACCCGTACGTCGTCGCGTCGGCCAGCCCGGCGTCGAGGAACGACGTGGTCCCGGCGTCGACCGTCCCGACCAGACGGGCCGGGTCGCTGCCCTGCTGGCGGTAGACCCGGTAGGTCGCGACGTCGGGCTCGGGGTTGGCCGCCCAGCTGACCCGGGCCCCGGCGGCCTCGGGCTGCCATTGGAGACCCGCGGGTGGGCCGGGCGGATAGATGTCGGGGGCGACGAACGCGTCCAGGAACAGGTTGGTCCCGCCGGAGAGCGGGTTGCGGGTGCCGGTGCGCACGACCCGGATCGTGTGCTCGGTCTCGGGCAGCCCGGACGCCTCGTACACGGTCTGCTGGTAGCGGGTGGTCGAGGAGTAGAGGTCGACCGTGGCCTGCAGCACGCCGTCGAGGTAGACCTGGGCCATCCCGCCGTACGCGTTGGTGCGGGCCAGCCACCGGATCCCGCTGGTCTGGAAGGACAGCTCGGCGTAGCCGGCGCCGTTGGTGGAGGCGTACGAGCCGCCGGAGTCGCTGGAGGCGGTCACCGTGGTCCAGGGGCCCGACAGCTTGACGACCGGCGAGACGTTCTCGTAGGTCCCCGAGCCCTGCCCCACGATCGGGGTGGTGACGGCGCTCGCGGTCGAGAGCGGGGACTCGTTGCCGCCCGCGTCGAGCGCGCTGACCTGATAGCGGTAGGCCGCGCCCGGGTTCAGGCCCATGTCGAGATAGCTGGTCCCGGCGACCGGGGCGGGGTTGACGACGACCTTGGTCGTGGTCGCGCCCTCCTGGCGGTAGAGCCGGTAGCCGGTGACGTCGGGCTCCGGGCTCGCCGTCCAGGTCAGCCGGACCCCCTGCGGCTCGAGGCCGGTCTGCAGACCGGCCGGGGCCGCCGGCGGGTGGATGTCGGGAACCACGAAGCTGTCCAGCAGCACGTTCCGGCCACCCGAGGAGGCGTTCCGGGTCCCGGTGTAGGCGATCCGCAGGGTGTGGCTGGTCTCGGGCAGGCCGGTGACCTCGAAGACCTTCTGCTGGGGGAGGGTGCTCGCGGAGTAGAGGTCGACCGGGGTCTGCCTGACCCCGTCGAGGTAGACGTCGACGATCCCGCCGTACGGGTTCTTGCGCGCCATCCAGCGGATGCCGCTGGTCCTGAACGACAGCTCGGCGTAGCCGCTGCTGCCCAGGGTGGAGAAGGAGCCGCCGCTGTCGGCGGTCGAGGTCGTCGTGGCCCAGGACCCGCTCAGAGTCACCTCGGGTGAGGTGTCCTCGTAGGTGCCGGGTCCCTGCAGCTGGATCGGCATCGAGACCTGAGCCTCGCCGGAGGCGGCCGAGGCGTTGCCGGACCCGTCGACGGCCACCAGGTCGTAGCGGTAGGCCGCGCCGGGCTTCAGACCCTGGTCGTCGAGGGAGAGGGTGCCGGAGTCGCGGGTCGTCAGCATGATCCGGGAGCCGGTGCCCTCCCGGCGGTAGATCTCGACGTAGGCGACGTCGGTGTCGGCGGAGGCGGTCCAGGTCAGTCGGGCGCCGGTCCCCGACACGGTCGCGCTCAGCCCGGTCGGCGGGGCCGGCGGGTGGAGGTCGGGCGCGACGAAGGCGTCCAGGGTCAGGTTGGCCCCGGCCGAGGCCGGGTTGCGCCGCCCGGTCCGCACCAGCCGGACGCTGTGCGGCGTCTCCGGCAGCCCCTCGACCTGCCAGAGCACCTGCTGGGACGCGGTGGTCGCGGAGTAGAGGTCGACGGTCTGCACCAGCACCCCGTCCAGGTAGACCTCGGCGAGACCCCCGTACGGGTTGGTCCGGCCGAGGACCTGGACCCCGCTGGTGGCGAACGCGAGCTCGGCGTAACCGGGCTCGGCCAGCTCGGCGTGGGTCCCGCCGCTGTCGGCGGTGGAGGCGGCGGCGGTCCACGGGCCCACCATCCGCACCTGGGGGGAGAAGTCCTCGTAGCTGCCCGCCCCCTGGGCGGTGATGGTCGTGGTCAGCGAGGCGGTGCTCGACAGCGCCGACTCGTTGCCGGCGGCGTCCACCGCGCTGACCCGGTAGCGGTAGGCGGTCCCGGGGAACAGGTCCGCGTCGACCAGGCTGGTGGTGCCGCTCGGCGGCTGGGCGACCAGGGCCAGCGCGTCGCTGCCCTGCGCCCGGTAGACGCGGTAGCCGACCACGTCCGGCTCGGGACTCGCGGCCCAGACCAGGCGCGCGCCGCCCGGGGCGCTCGACGCGGTGACCCCGGCGGGGGCCGCGGGCGGGTAGATGTCGGCGACGACGAGGGCGTCGAGCAGAACGTTGCGGCCGGCCGACGCGGCGCTCTTGGTGCCGCTGTAGGAGATCCGCAGCGTGTGGGTGCTCTCGCTCAGCCCCGACACCGACCACACCGTCTGCTGGGGGGCGGTGGTGGCGGCGTACAGGTCGACGCTGGCCCGCTTCTGGCCGTCGAGGTAGACGTCGGCGATGCCGGCGTACGCGTTCCTGCGGGCGATCCAGCTGATGCCGCTGGTGTTGAAGGACAGCTCCGCGAAGCCGGTGCCGCTCAGCGCACTGTGCGAGCCGCCGCTGTCCTGGCTGGACGCGTTCACCGTCCACGGTCCGACGAGGGTGAGGGCGGGGGAGGTGTTCTCGTAGGTCCCGGCCGGGTGCGCGGTCACCGCCGTGGTGGCCGTCGCGACGGCGGAGTGGTCCGAGGCGTTGCCCGAGGTGTCGACCGCCACCAGCCGGTAGCTGTAGGTCGTCGCGGGCGTCAGGTCCGGGTCGCTGCGCTGCCGGTCCCCGGCGGCGGGGCTGGCGACCAGCACCTCATCCGCGGTGCCGCCGCCGCTGCGGTAGAGCCGGAAGGAGGCGATGTCGGGCTCGGGGCTGGGGGCCCAGGTCACGGTGACCCCGGTGCCCTCGGCTGCCGCCGCGACGCCCGTGGGCGCGGCCGGGGCGTGCAGGTCGGGGGCGACGAAGGCGTCGAGGGAGAGGGTGCTGCCACTGGAGGCGGGGTTGCGGCGGCCGGTGCGCACGAGCCGGACGCTGTGCGCGGTCTCGGGCAGCCCGGTCACCGTGTAGACCACGGCCTGGGCCACGGTGGCCGCCGAGTAGAGGTCGACCGTCTGGACCAGGGTGCCGTCCAGGTACACCTCCGCCAGCCCGCCGTACGGGTTGGTGCGGGCCAGCACCTGGAGGCCGCTGGTGGCGAAGCTGACCTGGGCGTAGCCCTCGGCGGCCAGCTCGGCGTGGCTGCCGCCGCTGTCGGCGGTCGAGCCCACGGTCGTCCAGTCCCCGCTCAGCCGGACGGCGGCGGCGCCGTCCTCGTACGTCCCGGCCGGCTGCGGGTCGATGGGCGTGGTGGCGGTGGCGGTGGCCGACGGCGGCGACTCGAGCCCGCCCACGTCCACCGCACCCACCTGGTAGCGGTAGGCGGTGCCCGGGAACAGGTCCGCGTCGGTCGCGGTCACGGTGCCGGCCGCGACGGTGGCCACCAGCAGGGCGGGGCCGGACGCGGGCACCCGGTAGACCCGGTAGCCGGTGACGTCGCTCTCCGGGCTGGCCGTCCACTGCACCTGGACCCCGCTGCCGGCCGGGGTGGCCGTGACGCCCGTGGGTGCGGCGGGGGGCTTGAGGTCGGCCACGACGAGGGCGTCCAGGAGCACGTTGCGGCCTCCGGAGGCGGAGCTCTTGCTGCCGGTGTAGACCAGCCGCAGCGTGTGGTCGGACTCGCTCAGGCCCGACACCTCGTACACGGGGCGCTGGTAGGCGGTGGCGGCGGAGTAGAGGTCGACGCCGGCCTGCTTCTGACCGTCGAGGTAGACGTCGACGATCCCGGCGTACGCGTTGGTCCGGGCCAGCACCCGGATCCCGCTGCTGGCGAAGGACAGCTCGGCGTAGCCGGGGCCGGCCAGCGAGACCGAGGAGCCCCCGCTGTCCAGGCTGGAGGTGGTGGTGCTCCACGGGCCCGACAGGGTCAGGGCCGGGTTGCCGTCCTCGTACGTGCCGGGGCCCTGGGGGTTGATGGGGGTGCTGACCGACACCGCGGCCGAGGGGTCCGAGACGTTCCCCGACGCGTCGACGGCGGCCAGCTGGTAGCGGTAGAGGGTGCCGGGCTGCAGCCCCGGGTCGGTGTAGCTCAGGGCGGTCGCGGTGGGGGAGGCGAGCAGGACGCGGGTGGTGCCCGCGCCGGTGTCGCGGTAGAGCCGGTAGCCGGCCAGGTCCGGCTCGGGGCTGGCCGTCCACCGGGCCGTCGCCCCGGTCCCGCTCACCGCGACGCTGAGCCCCGACGGGGTGGCCGGGGCGTGCACGTCGGGGGCGACGACCGCGTCCACCGAGATGTTCGCCCCGCCGGAGGAGGCGTTCTTGCGCCCGGTGCGGACCAGCCGCACGCTGTGCGGGGTCTCGCTGAGCCCGGTCACCTCCCAGATCCTCTGGCGGCTGAGGGTGCCGGCGGAGTAGAGGTCGACGGTCTTGACCAGGGTGCCGTCGAGGTAGACGTCAGCCAGACCGCCGTAGGCGTTGGTGCGCGCGAGGAGCTGGACGCCGCTGGTGCCGAAGGCCAGCTCGGCGAAGCCGTCGGCCGCCAGCTCGGCGTGGGTGCCGCCGCTGTCGGCGGTGGAGGACACCGTGGTCCAGGGGCCGACCAGCCGCAGCGCGGCCGACCCGTCCTCGTACGTCCCGGCCGGCTGAGGACTGATCGGGGTGCTCAGGTCGGCGGCCGTCGACGCCGGCGACTCGTCGCCCCCCGCGTCCACCGCGCTGACCTGGTAGCGGTACGCGGTGCCCGGGAACAGGTCCGGGTCGGTGGCGGTGAGGACCCCGGAGCCGAGGTCGGCGACCTTGGTGCGGGCGCCGCCGGACTGGGTCCGGTAGAGGCGGTAGCCGACCACGTCGGACTCCGGGCCGGCGTTCCAGGTCAGCCGGGCCCCGGACCCGCTCGCGGCCGCGGTCAGACCGGTGGGGGCGGCCGGGGGACCGGCGTCGACCACCACCAGGGCGTCGAGCAGGATGCTCGCGCCGCCGGACAGCGGGTTCTTGGTGCCGGTCCGGCGGATGCTCAGGGTGTGGGTGGTGCCGGTCAGCCCGGAGACCTCGTACACGGTCTTCTGGTTGATCGTCGAGGCCGAGTAGAGGTCGACGGTCGCCTGCTTCGCCCCGTCGAGGTAGACCTCGGCCATCCCGGCGTACGCGTTGGTCCGGGCCAGCCACCGCACCCCGGGGGCGCTGAAGGTCAGGTCGGCGGACCCGTCGGCGCTCAGGGAGGCGAAGGAGCCGCCGCTGGCCGCGGTCGAGCTGGTGGTGGTCCAGGCCCCGACGTAGGCGAGAGCGCTGGAGGAGTTCTCGTAGGTGCCCGGTCCGACGGCGGGTCCCGCGGCGGTGGCCGGCAGGGCCAGGATGCTCAGCAGCAGGCTGCCCGTGCACGCTGCGGCCATCCCCGCTCGGAGCCGCGACCGACCCGGGACGGGTGGGCGGGGGGTGGCGCTCATCGGGGGCCTCTCGGTACGAGAACTGCCGCCCCCGCGGCCTTCACCAGATTGTTCTGGGCTGGGTAGAAATCCCCCGGATCGAACCGGCAACCACCCGAAGGGCTGCCGACGCGATGATCCCATCGTATGATGACGGGGACTTGTGCGCCAGCCGCCCGTCAGACTGCCCGATCCCGGGCGCGTCGACCGGCCCGGAGCGTGCTGGGGGGTCACGCAGGTGGGGAGCCGTCTCGGTTGCCCGGTGATAGTCACCGCAACGCCGCATGAGAGCGCATCCACGCTCTCCCGTGTCGATGAAGGGGACTGCTGCTGTGGATCTTCGGGACTATCTGACCGCCCTGCGCCGCGGGTGGGTGATCGCGCTGGCCATCATGCTGGCGACGGTCGCCGTCGCCGCCACGGTCACCTTCACCATCACGCCGCGCTACACCGCCACCACCCGGCTCTTCTTCGGGGTGCAGGGGGGTGACTCCGGCAGCGACCTGGCCAACGGCTCCGCGTTCGCCGAGAAGCAGATGAGCTCCTACGCCGAGGTCGCGACCTCGCCGCTGGTCCTCAACCAGGTGATCTCGCGACTGGGCCTGACGGTCAGCGCCGCCGACCTCGCCGAGCACGTGGTGGCCGACAACGCGGCCAACACGGTGATCCTCGACGTCTCGGTCAGCGACACCAACCGCGAGCTGGCGGCGACCATCGCCAACTCGATCGGCACCAACCTGGCCGCGGTGGCCAGCGAGCTCTCCCCGGAGCGTCCGGACGGCTCGCAGGCGGTCCGGGCCACGGTGCTGACCCCGGCCAGCGTCCCGCTGGTCCCCTCCTCGCCCCACATCCTGCGCAACCTGGCCGCCGCCGCGGTGCTCGGCCTGCTGCTCGGTGCCGGCTTCGTGCTGGCCCGCCGGGCCCTGGACACCAAGGTTCGCTCCGAGGCCGACGTGGCCGCCATCACCGACAGCTCGATCCTGGGGGTCGTCCCCTTCGACGCGGGGGCGCCCACCCACCCGGTCATCATGCGCGACGACCCGCACGGGACCCGGGCCGAGGCCGTCCGGCGGCTCCGGACCAACCTGCAGTTCGTCGACGTGGCCGAGAACGCCAAGTCCATCGTCATCACCTCCTCGGTGCCCAACGAGGGCAAGAGCACGACCGCCATCAACCTGGCCGTCTCGCTGGCCGACGCCGGCTCGAAGGTCATCCTGGTCGACGCCGACCTCCGCCGACCCTCGGTGGCGAACTACCTCGGCCTGGAGGGCCGGGTGGGCCTGACCACCGTCCTGATCGGCAACGCCGAGCTGGACGACGTCGTCCAGACCTGGCAGGACAGCTCGCTGGACCTGCTGCCCGCCGGCCAGATCCCGCCGAACCCGAGCGAGCTGCTGGGCTCCAAGGCCATGGCGTCCCTGATGGCCGAGCTCTGCTACCGCTACGACATCGTGCTCTTCGACAGCCCGCCGCTGCTGCCGGTGACCGACTCCGCCATCCTGGGCCGGCTGGCCGGCGGGACCCTGGTCGTGGTGGGGGCCGACCGGATCCACCGGCCGCAGCTGCGGGAGTCGCTGGACTCCCTGACCACGGCCGGGGTGAACGTGCTGGGCATGGTGCTGAACAAGGTCACCCGGCGCGAGCTCGGCTACTACGCGTACGGCTACGGGTACAGCTCCGACAGCAACGCCGACACCGAGCAGGCCGGCACCGCCCCGCAGCAGGTCGACATCGCTCCCGCCCCGGACGCCACCCGCCCCGGGGTGCTCTCGGGCACCGCCGGTCGCTGACCCACCGGTGACCCTCGCGGTTCTGTGCGTCTGCACGGGGAACGTCTGCCGGTCACCGGTGGCCGAGCTCCTGCTCGGCCGCGCGCTGGGGCCGACGGTCGCGGTCAGCTCGGCCGGCACCCGTGCACTGCGGGGC
>JAOPXW010000020.1 GCA_025964935.1 Friedmanniella sp.
GTCGCAGGCGAGCCAGTGCTTGCGCCGGTCCTCGGTGTGGATCCGGGGGTTGCGCCACTGCAGGTCGTGGGTGGCGGGCTCACGACAGCCCTTGGACGAGCAGACCAGTCCGTCCGGTCCGACCGGCAGAGGGTCCACCCCGTGCCGAGCGGTTCCGGCCGCCGCCGCGGCGGGTCCGGCGACCGGGCCGCTAGGCCACACGTTCGCGGTCGCTCTCGTCGTCCACGTCGCCCTCGATGACCTCCACGTGGTCGCCGGTCGTGAGCTGCGGGGCCTCGGTCGGCTCGCCCTGGGGCAGCTCGATGTCCTCGCTGCGCCGGTGGGCCTGGTTGGCGAAGAGCACCGCGATGTAGGGCAGGAAGACGGCCCCGGCCAGCAGCACCCAGCGGAACGGACCGGTGACCAGGATCATGGCGAGGAAGCAGGCAGTCCGGAAGGCCATGGTGATCGTGTAGCGCCGGATCCGGGTCGACATCTCCTGGCTCGTCCCGGTGCGCGCGTTGGTGATGCGCTCCCCGGCGGCGGCCACGTCCTGGCGTCCGCCGGCCCGGCTGAGGCCCTTGCTGCGCACGGTCTGGCCGCGGGGGCGGCGTTGGTTGTCGGGGGAGGGGAAGGTGGCGTCGGTGCTGCCCTGGTCGGGAGCCGGGTCGCCGCTGGCTGAGCTGAAGGTGCCTACCACCGGGACAGCGTACGCCTGGTCGCCACAGAACCGGAGGAGTCGGTAGCGTGACCTCCGTGACTGCCGAAACGACCTCCTCCGCACCCCCCACCGACCCTGTGACGGGGCCCTCCCGGGTGGTCCTGGTGACCGGCGGTAACAAGGGCATCGGCCGGGGGATCGCCGAGCGGCTGCTGGCCGCGGGGCACCGGGTGGCCGCGACCTACCGCACCGGCGAGGTGCCCGCGGGCGTGCTCGGGGTGGTCTGCGACGTGACGGACGCGGCGCAGGTCGAGTCGGCGTTCAGTGAGGTGGAGAAGGCCCTGGGCCCGGTCGAGGTGGTCGTCGCCAACGCCGGCATCACCCGGGACGGCCTGCTGATGCGGATGTCCGACGAGGACTGGGACGCCGTCATCGCCACCAACCTGACCGGGGCCTTCCGGGTCGCCCGCCGGGCCGCCCGCCCCATGATCAAGGGCCGGTTCGGCCGCATCATCCTGATCTCCTCGGTGGTCGGTCAGCTCGGCTCGGCCGGGCAGGTGAACTACGCCTCGTCCAAGGCCGGCCTGGTCGGCATGGCCCGCTCGCTCGCCCGGGAGCTCGGGTCCCGCGGGGTCACCGCCAACGTGATCGCCCCGGGGTTCATCGAGACCGACATGACCGCCGAGCTCGGTGCCGAGCTGGTCAAGAAGTACGAGAGCCAGATCCCGCTGGGTCGGCTCGGCGCGGTCGACGACATCGCCGCCACGGTGGCCTTCCTGGCCAGCGACGCCGCGGGCTACATCACCGGGGCCCTGATCCCGGTCGACGGTGGTCTGGGCATGGGTCACTGAGCGCAGGAGTCCCGTACGCGGTGGCCGCCGGCCACCGCCGCTGAGGGTCCGTCCGCGGACCCGCACCCGACACGATCACGGTCGGGCCGCACGGCCCGACCACCAACTGAAGGAGAACAACCGGTGGGCATTCTCGACGGCAAGACCGTGCTGGTGGCGGGCGTCACGTTGGACACCTCGATCGGGTTCCACGTGGCCAGGATCGCGCAGGCCGAGGGCGCCACGGTGGTGGTCTCCAACTTCGGCCGGGCCATGAGCCTGACCGCGCGCGTGATCAAGAAGCTGGACCCGGTCCCGCCGCTGCTCGAGGTGGACGTCACCAACCCCGACCACCTGGCCGGACTGGCCGATCAGCTCGGCCAGCACGTCGACCACCTCGACGGGCTGGTGCACTCGCTGGCCTTCGCCAACCCCGAGACCGCGCTGGGGGGCAAGTTCCTCACCACCCCGTGGGCCGACGTGGCCACCGCGGTCCAGGTGTCGGCCTACTCGCTGGCCTCGCTGACCATGGCGTGCAAGCCGCTGTTCGGGGCCAACCCCTCGGTCGTCGGGCTGACCTTCGACGCCACCGTGGCCTGGCCGGTCTACGACTGGATGGGGGTCTCGAAGGCGGCGCTGGAGAGCACCAGCCGCTATCTCGCCCGCTACCTCGGTCCGGAGGGCGTCCGGGTCAACCTGGTGGCCGCGGGCCCGCTGGAGACGCTGGCCAAGCGGGCCATCGGTGGCGCCGAGGAGTTCAACGACGTGTGGGCCAGGCAGGCCCCGCTCGGCTGGGACCCCAAGGACATCGAGCCGACCGCCCGGGCGGTCTGCGCGCTGCTCAGCGACTGGTTCCCCAAGACCACCGGTGAGATGGTGCACGTCGACGGCGGCGTCCACGCGATGGGGGCCTGAGGATCCGATGGCCGAGGCCGCACCGAGGAGCCTGACCGAGGTGCGGCTGCTGGACGGCCCCAACCTCTACTTCCCCCGGCCGGCGGCCAAGGTCAGCCTGGACCTGACGGCCCTGCTCGACCTCACCGACGAGCAGGCCCAGAACCTGGTCGCGACCCTGGAGCTGGGGCGGGCGCGACCGGGAGCCGCGGGCTCGGTGTTCCGGCAGCGGTTCGCCGGCCGGGTCGTGGCCCAGCTGGTCCGCCGCCTCGCCCGCGCCGGCGGGGTCTCGCGGCTGGCGGTGCGTTCCCGCCCCGGGGCCACCGTGGCGGAGCTGGTGGTGGCCTACCCCTGGCGCAGCGCCCGACGGGCCGAGGCGCTGGCGTACGGGGTGGCCCGGATCCTCGACCGGGTCGCGGCCGGTCCGGCCGAGCTGACCGAGGTCGTGGCGGTCGAGGGGGAGCGGCTGGCGGCGACCCCGGGGGGCGACCCGCCCCGGCTGCTGCGCCCCACGATCCCCGTGGTGGCGGTCACCGGCACCAACGGCAAGACCACCACCGCCCGGATGCTCGGCTTCGTGGCCCGGCGGGCGGGGATCTCGGTGGGCTGGTCGAGCACCGACGGGGTCTACGTCGACGGTGGGCTGGTCGAGGCCGGCGACTTCTCCGGACCCAGCGGGGCGGCTCAGGTGCTCTCCCACCCCGGCATCCAGCTGGCCGTGACCGAGACGGCCCGCGGCGGCATCCTGCGCCGCGGGGTCGGGGTGGCCTGGAACAACGTCTCGGTGGTCACCAACGTCAGCGCCGACCACCTCGGACTGGGCGGCATCGACACCCTGGACCAGCTGGCCGAGGTCAAGGCCGTCATCACCCGGATCACCCGGCCCGACGGCTGGTGCGTGCTGAACGCCGACGACC
>JAOPXW010000026.1 GCA_025964935.1 Friedmanniella sp.
GCGGTACACCTTGTAGCCCGTCACCGCCACGTTGTCGCTGCTGGCCGCCGTGCCGGTCAGGTTGGCCGGCGAGCTCGGTGCGGTGCCGTCGGCGGCCCCGGTCGTCGACACGGTGGCCGGGCTAGAGGGGCTCGAGACGTTGCCGGCCGCGTCGACCGCCACGATCGTGTAGGCGTACGAGGTGTCGGGCGTGACGGTCAGGTCGGTGTAGGACGTCGTGGTCAGATCGGCGACCTGCACCCCGTCCCGCAGGACGTGGTAGCCCGCGACGGCGACGTTGTCGGCGGCGCCGCTCCAGGTGACACTGACCTTGCTGGTGCTCACCGCCGTGGCGGTGACGGTCGTCGGCGGGGTCGGCTTGGTGATGTCGGGCTCACCTCCGGGGAAGGTGTAGGTCTGGATGTCGTAGGTGCGCCCCAGCTCATCGGTGGGGGTCACCGTCACCTGGCGGCCGTTCACGGTGACCTTGGCGAACCCGTACACGTGGTCGTTGCTCAGACCGGCCGGTCCTAGTCCGCAGTGCGTGCCGGACGCCCCGATCGCGTACAGGTCCCAGGGGCTGCAGCCGCTGACCAAGCCGAGCGCCGCACCCCCGTTGCCCAGCACGTACGTGACCAGGCCGGCCGCGTCGGGCCGGTTGCGCTGGTACCCGTGGGCGTGGCCGTTGAAGACCATGGCCACGTTGTTCTGGTCGAGCAGGCCCTGCAGAGTCCCCGTCCCGCCCTGGAGGTAGAGGTCGGAGGGCTGACTGCTGGAGTCGGCGTAGAGCGGGTAGTGCCAGAACGCGAACTTGAGTGCGTTCGGGTGGGCCGCCAGGTCGGCGGCGAGCCACTGGTACTGGGCGCTGCTGGTGGTCCAGTGGGCGTCGTGGTCGTTCTGGTACACCGAGCCTGTCCCGTTGTTGCCGTCATCCCAGGCGGCGGTCAGCATGTAGAGGCGGGCGGGACCGGCGTCGACGGCGTACCACGTGCTCGGATAGCTCTTCGCCACCGAGCCGTTGATCGAGGGGTACGGCTCGAAGGCGTACGTGCCGCCCGAGCTCTGGGCGGCGTTGCTCTCGGGCCAGTTCAACACCTGGACCTTGCCGTTGGTGAAGCCGTGGTTGCCCATCACGTTGTACGCCGGGAGCGAGCGGCCCGGGACGGTCCAGAACGTCGGGCCGAAGACCGTGCTCTGGTCAACCCCCGCCTGCTGCAGGTCGCCGTACTCCTTCTGGCTCGACCCGGGATAGGCGACGTCCCCGGTCATCACCGCGAAGCGCGCGTCGCTGAGGGACAGCTGCTTGAGCACGTTGGTCTGGTCGGTGTTGACCCCTCCCGCGTACGCCTGACCCCAGTCCCCGAACACGGCGAAGGAGAACGGCGTGGTCGACCCGGCGGCGACCTGGGAGGTGAACCGCGGCGAGGGGTCATCCCCGAGGAGATCGGCCCCGGCTAGGTTGACCCGGTAGCAGTACGTGGTGTCCGGGGTGACGGTCAACGTGGCCGCCCACTGGTACTCGGCCTTGGCGATCACCGTCATCGCGGTCTTCGTGCCGGGGGTCGTGGTGGCCGCGCAGCCGTTGGCCACCGTCCCCCAGGTGACGCCGCCCGTCGTCCCTGACGTGTCGGTGGCCCAGTTGACCGTGATCGAGGTCTGGGTGAGGTCGGTCAGGTACGGGTAGCGCGTCAGCGCGGTCGCTGTGGCCGCCACCGACCGCCCCGGCGTGGAAACGAGCAGAGACGCGACCAGACAGAGGCCGACCACGATGCCGGTGGTGACAGAACGCCTGCGTGCACGACCGACCCTCATGACAGCCCCCCGGCTGAAACACCAATCCCCGAATATCCCCGGCTCCCATCGTCGGGCAAAGTGGGTTGCCGAGCAATAGATCTGCTGAACCCATAACTCCGCCGGAATGACCCACGGGGCTATTCCAAGATCATCAAAAGATTTGAGATCTTATTCCCTCGATACGTCCCTTCGTGGTGATCTTTCGACCCCCTCGGCAGATCGGAGAGCCTCATCGGCACCAGTGTCCCGCCTGGTGAGAACGCTCGCGATCGGCCTGCGCCAGCCGCCCAGGGGGGCCGTCTGCTGTTGATCTTGAATTGTTGATCTTGCGAGCGCAAACCTGAGGTCACTAAGCCCGCAGGATTGGCGCAACGGGGCATGAGAATGGTCACAGTGTGGTTACAATCGGATCGATCTAGACGTCGGGGAACGCGCACAATTGATTGCGCGAACGGGGGGGCGCCTGATTCACAGACCGTGTCGCCACGCGCCCGCACCAGCCCGGTGCAGCATCGAGCGACTCCTCCCAACGAAAGGCCTCCTCGTGTCCCGTCCCCTCTCTGCGGCGTCCACAGACGCCGCCGCAGGCCCGCACCCTCGCCGTCGACGCCGGGCGGCCGGCCTGGTCGGCAGCCTCACCGCCCTGCTGCTCGCCGGCGCCGCTGCTCTGGCGCCGGTCGCCTCGACCAGTACCGCCGCGACAGCGTCCGCGGCCACGACGCCCATCCGGGCCGCGTTCTACTACCCCTGGTTCCCCGAGACCGAGCACTGGTCCACCCGCTACAGCCCGAGCCTGGGAAAGTACGACAGCAGCGACCCCGCCGTCCTCGCCACCCACGTCAGTCAGGCCCGGTACGCCGGACTGGACGCCTTCATCTCCTCCTACTGGGGCGCGGGGACCAAGACCGCCCAGCGGCTGCCTCTGTTGCTGAACGCGGCCCGGGCCCAGAACTTCCACGTCACGCCCTACTACGAGCCCGAGTCCAAGGCAACGCCCCCGACCGCCGCCGGCCTGAAGGCCGATTTCGACGCCCTCGCCACCCTGGCCAACGACACCGCCTGGCTGCGGGTGGACGGCAAGCCCGTCCTCTTCGTCTACAACACGGGTGCGGAGGGATCCTGCGCGGGCGTCGAGCGCATCCTGACCGCCGCCGCGGGTCGCTTCTACGTCAACGCCAAGGTCTTCTCCGGCTACTCGAACTGCCCGGTGCAGCCGAGCTCCTGGCACCAGTACGGACCGGCCGCCGCGTACGACCGCCAGGGCAGCTACTCGGCCACGGTGTCCCCCGGCTTCTACAAGTTCAACGAGACGGCACCGCGCCTGGCGCGCGACCTGACCCGGTTCACGAGCGACCTCCAGCTCCAGGTCGCCTCCGGCGCCCAGTGGCAGCTGGTCACCACCTTCAACGAGTGGGGTGAGGGCACCTCGGTCGAGCCCGCGGCGGAATGGTCGTCCACGTCCGGTCGCGGCAGCTATCTGGATGCTCTCCGGGCGGCGTACGTCCCGACCCTGACCCCCACGTCGACGGCCAGCCCGACCCCGACCGTCAGCCCGAGTCCCACCGTGGTCACGCCGACGGCGGTAACCCCGACCGCCAGCACCCCGACCGCTACCCTCACCCCGACGCCGACGCCGACGCCGACGCCGACCACGGCGAGCCCCGCCCCGGCGAGCAACCAGGTGACCAAGGTTCTGACCATCGTGGTCGAGAACCATTCGCTCGACCAGATGAAGAGCGGCATGCCGTACACGTACGGGCTGGCCCAGCAGTACGGCTACGCCACGAGCTGGACCGCGATCCGGCACCCGTCGCTGCCGAACTACCTGGCCCTGGCGGCCGGGTCGACCGCCGGGGTCACCGACGACGCGAACCCCTCCTCGCACCCGATCAGCGGCCCGTCCGTCTTCGGGTCCGCGCTGGCCCGCGGGAAGACGGCCAAGTCCTACCAGGAGGGCATGACCAGCAACTGCCTGGGCACCTCGTCGGGCAAGTACGCGCCCAAGCACAACCCGTGGGCCTACTACGTCGACGAGCGGGCCGCCTGCCAGACTTTCGACGTCCCCACCGGCACCCTGAGCTCCGGCCCGCTGCACTCCGACATCGTGGCGGGCACGCTGCCCAACGTCGGCGAGGTCACACCTGACCTGTGCAACGACGCCCACGACTGCTCCCTCGCCGTCGCCGACGGGTGGCTGCAGGGCTGGATGAACCAGGTGTTCGCCGGACCGGACTGGCGCTCCGGCCATCTTGCGGTGGTCATCACCGCCGACGAGGACAACGGGTCGCAGGGCAACAAGGTGCTGACCACGGTCGTCCACCCGTCCCAGAGTCACCGGGTGGTGAGCACGCCGCTCACGCACTACTCGTGGACCCGGATGATGACCGAGCTCGTCGGCGCGCCGTGCCTCAACGCGGGCTGCACCGCACCGAGCGCGACGGTGGCGTTCGGCCTGCCGTTCTAGTGGCAGGCGGTCTGGCCTGAGTCCAGGCTCGTGCCTCCCGGGGCCTGCAGGAAGGCCCAGGAGAAGGTGCCCTCCCCCAGCTCCAGCCGGGTCACGCCGTTCTCGTCGGCGATCCGGCTGAGGCTGGTGGGCTCGGGCAGGTGGAACTTGTAGTGGCTGGCCCCGCCGGTGCCGACGACCATCTCGGTCGTCCCGCCGACGGGGTCGGCGTTGCCCTCGGTGTCCATCGGCCCGAACCGCTCGTAGTCGTGGTCGTGCCCGTTGAGCACCAGGTCGACCTTCCCGGCCACCATCGCCCGCCACAGGCTGTCGTTGTCCAGATTGTTCCCGTGCGCCCCGGAGGAGAAGCGGGGACGGTGCCAGTAGGCCAGCGTGCACTGGCGAGGGTGCGCGGCCAGGTCAGCCTTCGGCCAGGCCACCTGCGGGGAGGCGTCGGAGCACCCGCCGATGTGATCGCACTCGGAGTTCAGGGCCACGACGTGCCAGGACCCGAGATCGTAGCTGTAATAGCCCTTGTCCGGCTCACCCGCCCGGTCGCCGAAGTAGGCGTAATACCCCGCTGCCCCCGGCGTGCCGTACTCGTGGTTGCCCGGCACCGGGAAGGTGATGTCGCGGAAGGCGCCCCAGGTCTTGGCGTAGTTGGCCTGGAAGTCGGCGAGCGACCCGGCCGGGTACTGGTTGTCGCCGAGCACCAGCACCGCGTCGGGGGTGATGGACCGTACGAGGTCGGCGGTCACGCCCATCTGGCACGATTTGGGGCCCTGCTGCTCGCCCAGCCGGGCCTTGTCCGCGGGGCAGGAGATGTCACCGGCCGCCGCGACGACCACGTTCTGGGCGTCCTGGACCGGCTGCGCACCCCGGTACTGGGGAGACGGCCCGGTGACGTCGACCGCCCGGCTCCGCGGCAGGTTGACCGCCACCGCCGCCCCCAGGCCCACCACCAGCAGGGCCGCCAGCAGCAGGCGGAGCGGGCTGCGTCGCGGGGGTGCCTCTCCCGCCGCCCGTCGGGGGCCGGAGGCCGACCCTGCCGTCGGCTGCGGCCGCGGTCGGCGCAGCAACCCGACCAGGGTGACGCCTAGCCCGAGCACGACCAGGAGCACCATCCCAAGCCCCACGGTCATGAATCCTCCGTCCCGGTTCGCCTGCCCGTCCGACTCGGCCGCCAGCGGCGACAGGGTC
>JAOPXW010000036.1 GCA_025964935.1 Friedmanniella sp.
CCAGGGCCGTGGCCAGCCCGGGCACGAGATCCTCCGCGGCGAGAAGTTCATCGGGTTGTGACTTCAGCCGGGCGACGCCGTGCCGGTGGCCGGCCCGGTCCACGCCGACCACGACCCGGATCTCCTGCCGCTGCGGGTGAGCGGCCACCGCCGCGGCGGCCTCGGCCGGGTCCTCGGGCAGGTCGGCCTCGTACGCCGCGGGCAGGAAGGTGCGCTGCAGGCTCACCGCGCAGCCGAACACCGTCTCGGGCCACTCGATCTCGGCCAGGTCCCCGAGCACGTCGACCGACGCGGTGAACTCCTGCTCGACCGCGGTCAGGGCTCCGGGAGCGGCCCCGTCGGCGGTCGTCCGTAGGCCGAGATCCGCCGCCAGACCGGGCTCGCTCGCCGCCAGCAGATCGGTCAGGACCAGGGCGAACAGCCGCGGCGGCTGGTCCCAGTCCCCAGTTCCGGTGTGCCGCTCCAGCTCGATCAGGGATGCGACGAGCGCGTCGTGCTGCTCGGCGGGCGGGACGGTGGTGGCGGTCATCGACGGGGACTTCCTGGTGCGGGGCCGGCGGGGTGGGAACGGCTGACGAGCGAACGGCTGCTCAGGGGATGGCTGTGGGCACTGACCGGGCCGGGGCCGCTCGCGGCGGGACGGGGCATCAGCAGCGGGGCACGTCGGCGGGACTGCGGGCGGCGGAGTTCAGTGTGGTGATGGCACTGATGGCGTCCTCCAGCGTGGCCACCTTGACCAGGGTCATCTCGGTGCTGAGCCCGCCCAGGTCGCCGCAGTTGTCGGCCGGCACCAGGAAGACGGTGGCGCCGGCCTTCTCGGCCCCGGCGATCTTCTCCTGGATGCCGCCGATCGGGCCCACCACCCCGTCCGGGGTGATGGTGCCGGTGCCGGCCACGTGGCGGCCGGCCAGCAGCGGCCCGTCGGTGATCTTGTCGTAGATGGCCAGCGCGAAGACCAGGCCCGCACTGGGCCCGCCGATCCGCTGCCCGAGGTCGAAGGAGATCTGGGGCTGGTAGCGGTAGCCCTGGCCCAGGGTGATGCCGACCACCGGCACGTCGGGCTGGGTGCTGGACTCCGCCGCGGTCACCGCGACCTTGGTCGGGACGCGCTGGCGGATGACGGCGAACTCGATCCGCTCGCCGACCCGGTGCGACCGGATCTCCCGGCCCACGGAGGCGATGTCGGGGGTCTCGACCCCGTCGACCGAGCTGACCAGGTCCCCGGGCAGCAGCTGCTTGTGGGCCGGGCCCCCGACCGTCACCGAATAGACCGCCGGCATCTCGGTCACCGGCTGGTCGTCGGCCCGCAGGGCGGCCACGACGGCGTCGTCCTGGGCGGTCTCCATCATGTCCGCGTCTTCGTTCTGCACCTGCTCGGCGGACTTGCCGGGGGCGTAGACCGAGTCCCGCGGGAGGGTGTCGCGGTGCGGGAGCCAGTAGGACAGCAGCGCCTGCGGCAGCGTCAGCTGCGCGTCGGCCGAGGTGATCGAGACCACGGTCAGGTCCAGCCGGCCGGTGGTCGGATAGGTCGGGAGGCCGTCGACGGTGATGATCGGCTCGTTCCCGGCGTCGCCGAGGGTGTCGTGGGTCTGCCCGGCGCTCCAGCTCACGAACGGAACCGGGACGACCACGAGCAGGACGGCGAGTCCGACGAAGACGAAGGCGGCGACGAATGCGGTCCAGGTCTGCCTGGTCACGATCCGGGCTCTCCCGGATGCGCCTCGGTCGTGCCGGTGCTCTCGGCGGTCCCGAGCCCGACCCACTCGGTGTCGCCACCGAGGAAGGCCTGCTCCTTCCAGATGGGCACCTCCGCCTTGAGCGTCTCGATCAGCTCGGCACAGGCGGCGAGCGCCGCACCCCGGTGCACCGCCCCGGCGGCGACCACCACCGCGAGGTCGCCGACCTCCAGGTGCCCCACCCGATGCTCCACGGCCACGGCCAGCACCTCGTGACGGGCGGCCACGTCCTCTGCGCAGCGGCGCAGGACCACCGCGGCGGTCGGGTGGCCCGTGTAGTCCAGGGACACCACGTCGTCACCGGGCTGCTCGCTGACCGGGTCGTGGCGACGGACCACCCCGACGAACAGGGCGATCCCGCCGACCTCGGGTCCCGACACCAGGGCGAGCAGCCGGTCGACACTCAAGGGCGCGTCCGTGACGCCCGCCGCGCGGACCACCGAAGTCATGCGCCGACCCTAGCCGAGCATCCTGAGAGCCTCCGGCTCCTCGTTCATGTTGCGCTGTCAGCGATCAGGTGCCCGCACCTGCGGTCGGGCGGCGGGGAACGCGTACGGTTGGAGGAACAGGTCGAGCCGGTACCGAACCCGGTCGACCGGCACCAACCGTGCCCGAGCACCGCCTCGGGCAGTCCGTCAGGAGCATGGATGGCCGAGGATCGTCAGCCGGGTCGAGACGACGCCGACGACCAGGAGGGGAGCGGCGACGCGACCCCGCCGTCAGGTGCGCCCGGGTCGGGCGGACCCGCCAAGCCCGACCCCACCCCGTACCGCCTCGGCGGCACCGGCCAGGGCGGCTCCGGCCCGACGGGCAACCCCGGGTCGGGCTCGTTCGGCGGATTCGGCGGCCCGGCGGGCGGCCAGCCCGGCGGGGCTCCCGGCGGCGGGGCGAACCCGTTCGAGGCCTTCTTCTCCTCCCTCGCCGGCGGTGACATGAACGCGCTCGCCGCTCAGCTGCAGAACGCCTTCTCCATGCTCGGCGGCGCCGGGGGCATGTTCGGCGGTACGACCGAGCCCGGGTCCGGGGTGAACTGGGAGGTCGCCAAGGACACCGCGCGCAAGACCGCGGCCTCGCTCGGACCCGACCCGACCCCCAGTGCCAGCCAGACCTCCGCCATCCGGGAGGCCGTCTCCATCGCCGAGGTCTGGCTGGACGCCGCCACCCCCTTCCCCCGGTCGGGCGCGTCGGTCGCGGCCTGGAGCCGGGCCCAGTGGATCGAGAGCACCATGCCGGTGTGGCGCCGGCTGGTCGAGCCCGTGGCCGCCCACATCGCCGACGCGATGGAGGGGGCTCTGGGCAACCCGGACGCTGAGGCCGGGGCCATTCCCGGCATGGCCGGGATGGAGCAGATGCTGCGTCCGATGCTCCGCACCTCCGGGGCGAGCATGTTCGGCTTGCAGCTCGGTCAGGGCGTGGGCCGACTGGCAGCAGAGGTCGTCGGAGCCACCGACATCGGGCTGCCGCTGGGCGAGCCCGGACAGGTGGCGCTGCTGCCGACCAACGTCGCCGCGTTCGGCGAGGGGCTGGAGGAGTCCAGCACCGACGTCACCCTCTATCTCGCGCTGCGTGAGTGTGCCCGGCAGCGCCTCTTCACCTCGGCCGGCTGGCTGCGGGCCCAGCTCCTGACCCTGGTCGAGCAGTACGCCAGCGGGATCACCATCGACACCTCCGCCCTCGAGCAGGCCGTCGGCCAGATCGACCCCAGCAACCTCGAGGAGCTGAGCGCCACGCTGGAGGGCGGGCTTTTCGAGCCGCAGAAGACCCCCGAGCAGCTGGCCACCCTGGAGCGTCTCGAGACCCTGCTGGCCCTGGTCGAGGGCTGGGTGGACGACGTCGTCACCCAGGCGACCGCCCCCTGGATGCCGGCCGCCGCCGCCCTGGCCGAGACCGTACGCCGCAACCGGGCCTCCGGCGGCCCGGCCGAGGCCACCTTCGCCACCCTGGTCGGCCTGGAGCTCCGGCCCCGCCGGATGCGCGACGCCGCCAACCTGTGGGCCGCCGTCCGCGACGCCCGCGGGACGGACGGCCGGGACGCGGTCTGGAGCCACCCCGACCTGCTGCCGACGGCCGCGCACCTGGACGACCCGCTGAGCTTCGTGGCCGAGGAGGAGCAGGCCGAGCAGGCCGACGACGAGTTCGACGCCGCGCTGGCCCAGCTGCTCGACGCCGAGGCGGCCGGGGGCGACACAGCTAAGGGCGACACCGGCAAGGGCGACACCGCCGCGGACGAGGAGTCCGGGGCCGACGGGCCGAGGGGCGAGGCGCCGGACGACGAGACACCGGACGACGAGGCACCGGACGACAGTGGGCCCGGCCGCCCCGGTCAGCCGCTCCGCTGATCCGCCCGAGCCCCAGCGCCCCGGCCCCCAGCACTCCTCAGCCCTCGCGGCTGGCTGAACGCTGTGCCTCGACGCTCCGGGCCTGGTCCGCTCCGGACGCGGACCAGCACGAGCTGCGGAGCGCATTCCTCGGCCATCTGACGACGGCGCCGGACGGCTGGTCGCGAGCGTGTCCGGGCGCGCACCTGACCGCCAGCACGCTGGTCTGCGACCCCGTACGTCGTCGGGTGCTGCTGGTCCTGCACGGTCGGCTGCGCCGTTGGCTGCAGACCGGCGGGCACCTGGAGGACGCGGACGCGAGCCTGGAGGCGGCCGCGCTACGGGAGGCGACCGAGGAGTCCGGGCTCGCCGGTCTCGAGCTCGACCCGGACCCGCTACTGCTGTCGCGGCACGAGGTGCCGTGCGGGCCCGTCCGGCCGACCTTCCACCTGGACGTGCAGTACCTGGTGCGCGCCGAGGGCGCGCCCCCCGTCGTGAGCGAGGAGTCCCTGGACGTGCGCTGGTTCGGCCTCGACGACCTGCCCGCGGTCGACCCGTCGGTGCGCGACCTGGTGGCCGCCGCCGCCGGACGGCTGGCCTGGTGAGCATGGTCGTGCCGTCCCCCGCCGGCCCCGGTCCCACCGGCCGCCGGCCCCGGCGGTGGGTCCCCAAGCGGGTGCTGGTCACCCGCGCCGCGGCGGAGCACCCGCACGCGCAGGAGATCATCCGCCGCTGCACCGAGGCCGGGGTGGCCGACATCGAGCTGCTGCCCGGGGATCGGCTCACCGGGCTCCGGCGGGAGACCGAGCGGGAGACGTACGCCGCGGCCAAGTCCACCCTCGCCGTGGTCGTCGCTCCCCCGAGCACCCGCAAGCCGCAGCCGATCCCGCCCAGCGCCGACTGGCGGATCGACCTGGCCCGTGGCTGCCCGGCGCACTGCCAGTACTGCTATCTGGCCGGCTCCCTCAGCGGCCCGCCCATCACCCGCGTGTACGCGAACCTGGACGAGGTGCTGGACGGGATCGGCAGCCACGCGGGCCAGGGCACCGTCACCAGCAACACCGTCGAACGCGGCCACGAGGGCACCACCTTCGAGCTGTCGTGCTACACCGACCCGCTGGGCATCGAGCACGTCACCGGCTCGCTCAGCGAGGCCATCCGGCGGGTCGGGGCCGGGGCGTACGGCTCGGGGGTGCAGCTGCGGTTCACCACGAAGTTCGACGATGTCGAGACCCTGCTCGGCCTGGACCACCAGCGCCGGACGCGGGTCCGCTTCTCGGTCAACGCCGAGGAGGTGGCCCGGCGTTTCGACGGTGGGACCGCTCCGATGCCGGCCCGGCTGGCCGCGCTCAGGTCGATGGCCCAGGCCGGATACCGGGTCGGGCTGACCATCGCCCCGGTGATGCCGCTGCCGGGCTGGCAGGTGGGCTACGGCGGGCTGCTCGACGCCGTGGCCGCGGCGGTGGCCGGGGTGCCCGACCTGGACCTGACCGCGGAGATCATCACCCACCGCTTCACGCCGTCGTCCAAGGAGGTGCTGCTGGGCTGGTACCCGCAGACCCGGCTGGAGATGGACGAGGACGCCCGGAGCCAGAAGCGGTCCAAGTTCGGAGGCGTGAAGTATGTCTACCCGAAGGCCGTGATGGCCCAGATGCGGGCCTGGTTCCACGCCGAGCTCGACGCGCGGCTGCCGCAGGCCCGGCTGCTCTACTGGACCTGACCGGCCCGCCGACCTCAACCGCGGGCGCGGCCCTCCAGCAGCGCGCGGGTCTCCTCCCAGCCCTCCAGCCGTGGGTCCAGCCGCCGGATCGCGTCGGCGGTCCGCAGCCGGTGCCAGTCCGGGGACAGCGCACCCCGGCTCCGCTGGGGCGCGCGGGCCAGCAGCGCGGGCCAGTCGAGCCGGTCCAGGTCGAGCGCCTCGTCCGGCACCCAGTCGGCCAGCGGCAGGGCCAGGCCGAGGGCCACCATCCCCGGCCCGCCGCGCTCGGGGGCGACGGTCAGGTCGACCCGGTGCAGCACCTTGAACATCTTGGCCAGCACCAGGCCCGGCAGGTCGGGGGCGTCGGCGGGCACCAGCACCAGCTCGTCGAAGCTCGTGCCGACCCGGGCCGCGACCTCCCGCACGCCGAGCTCCTCGGGCAGGTGGAGGGCGCCCGGCCACAGCAGGTCGGACAGCGACGGCGGCCCGACCACCCCTGAGGTGACCCCGACCAGGTCGGCGAGCACCTCGTAGGTGTCGGCCAGACAGGCGGCGGCGAACCGCTGCGCGTCGACCCCGGGTGGAGCCCCCGCCGCCGCGCCGTAGCGGCTGAGGACCAGCGCCAACCGCCGCGGTCCCGGCGCCGGTACCGGCGGGTCAGCCACGCTCGTCGGACCCGTCGTCCACGTCGTCCCAGCCCCCGGCGTCGTCGATGGACGCCTCGGGGCCCTCCCCCGCCCCTCGCTGGGCGGCGACGTAGCCCTCCAGGTAGCCCCGGGCTCGCTCGGCCTCCGGGTAGCCCGCGACCAGGGCCCAGAAGCGGGCCGAGTGCGACGGCTCGGCCAGGTGGGCCAGCTCGTGCACCAGCACGTAGTCCACGACCCAGGCGGGCATGGCCTGCAGGCGGTGGGACAGCCGGATCGAGCCGGTGCTGGGCGTGCACGAGCCCCAGCGCCGTGACTGGTTGGTGACCCACTGCACGGAGGTCGGGAGCGGCACCGGGTCCAGCCGGCCGCCGAGATGGGTCCGGGCCAGGGCGGCGGCGCGGGTCGCCAGCGCCGCGTCGCCCCGGGGCGGCGACGTACGCGCCTCGCGGGCCAGCACCTTGGCCACCATCTGCTCCACGAAGGTCCGCTCGTCGGCCTTGGACATCCGCTGCGGGATGAGGACGACGATCCGGTCGGCCTCTCGGAAGGCGGTGACCGTGCGCTTGCGACGGGGAGAGCGCCGCACCTCGACCTCGGGGAGGGGGGTGCTGTCGGACCCGGGACCCTCGGTCCCCGGGCGTGCTCTGCTCACGTGTCCGCCCTCCCTCACTCGATCGACATCCGGGAGTGCAACCTACCCCCACGCGGACTTCGACGCCGGGCCGGCGGACGGCTGGGGCCGACCACACCAGTGCGTCCACTGGTTTCCCCAGTGAACAGGGCTCCAACCGGGGGTGACGTCCCGGCCTCCACATGCGGACCGGGCGGGGCGCACAGGCTGTCCACACAGTTGTCCACAGGCGGTGGAAAATCCGCCGTACCGAGGTTTGACGGGCCGCCGAGGCCGGGGATAGCGTGCCGAGGACGAAACCTCCAGACCGTCGGACCGCTCGCAGGGGAAGGCAAGCGAACCGGCCGGACTGGAGGTTTCGTGTCGTCTGCGGCGTGGTGTCCCGCCACGCCCAGAACCGGCTGCACTACAGTTACCGACGACCACGTGATGCCTGGCCACTCGACGACGACTGGAGCCGCCCTTCGGCGGACGGTGACGACGCCGGGGTCGGGTAAGCCGGTCCCGCGAATTTGACCGGTTGGCGGACGGACCAAGCAAGGAGACCAGCATGGCGGAGACCTACAGCGGCGAGTTCTACTGCGTGAAGTGCAAGGAGAAGCGAGAGGCTTCCGGCGACGTTCACGTCAACGACAAGGGCACCCGGATGGCCAAGGCCAAGTGCCCCGTCTGCGGCACCAACCTGAACCGGATCCTCGGCAAGGCCTGATCCACCCGACCGGCGCAGCCGGTCGTCAGCTCCACCCGACAGGGACGGTCCTCACGACCGTCCCTGTCGTCGTCGGGGGCGGGACGGGTACGCCGACCTGGGGATAACCGGACTCGCGCCGCCCGGGGGCGGCGTACGGCGGGCAGGCTGAGCGCGTGCGCACCCCGGCCCGCCCCTGCCTGGCCCGGCACGCGGTCCTGCTCGACCGCGGCGGTCTCACGCAGGTCGGGATCGACCCGGGGTCCGCGCTGGTCGTCGAGGGCCCGGCGGCCGGCACCTTCCTGCTGGGCCTCGACGGTCACCGCACCGTCGCCGAGCTGCTCTGTCTGGGCGCGGAGCTGGGGCTGGCCGACCGTGCCGTCCTGGACACCCTCGACCGTCTCGCCCGGGCCGGCCTGATCGTGGACGGGCCGGATCCGGGACCGGCGGTCGGACGGGCCCAGGACCCTGAGGCACACCGCCGGCGAAGGCCCGGGCCGACCCTACGGCTGCTGGGTGCCGGCGCGGTGGGCCGCCGCCTGGCCGGGCTGCTGGTGACGGCGGGGGTGGAGACGCTGCACCTGTGGGACCC
>JAOPXW010000076.1 GCA_025964935.1 Friedmanniella sp.
CTGCCCCCCGCTGGAAGCGCCGCCGCGCATTTCGTCGCGGCCCCTTTGCCGCACACCAAGATCTTCGTCTCTGCGCCGCCCCGGCGGGAGGGCCCTTGGTCCCGACTCTCGCCGGGTTCCGATGCTCAGCGGGTCATGCGGGCCAGGCGGGTCAGGCGGGTCAGCGGGGCGCGAGCGCCGGGCTGAGGCCGGCGCCCCACCGACGCGCCTGCTCGAGCTGCCCCGCCAGCAGCCGGTCATGGGTGTCGACCAGGAAGCTCTCCGGGTCGGCCACCACCGTGAAGCCCTGGTCGCGCAGCAACCTGGTCAGGGTGCGTGACGCGCGTCCGGTCAGCAGCGCCATGCCGGACAGCCGGGTGTCGAAGGCGGCCGCCGGTCCGCGGCGCAGCCCGAGGGAGTCGAGCCACTCACGCAGTCCCCAGCCCTCGGCGCCCGGCTCCAGCGGCGGCTCGTCGGGGCCCGCCGCGGCGGCCGCCGTGTGCCGCGTCTCGGGCCGGCTCAACCCGTGGGCGTGTGTGGGGCCCCCGACGACGAGTGCCTGGCCCGGGACCAGGCCGTGGGCCCGGGCCTCGGCCACGCTCTTGACCTCGACCGGGAGGGTGGCGCGCAATCCCTCCGCCACGGCCTCCGCCACGTGGTGGGTGTTGCCGTACATCGACTCGTAGACCACGAGCACGGGCACCGGGCCGTCGGGCGCCGGGTGGTCGGTCCCGTTCGGCTGGTTCAGGGTCATGTCGGCTCGCTCAGGGTCATGCTGCTCCTCGTCGGTACGGGCCCTCCCAGCCTCCTCGATCACCGGCGGTCCCGGCACCGACCTTGGTCGTCGGCTGGAGGGACCTCCGGCCCTGGGGCCCCGCCCGGCCGGAGGCGACCGCCGTACGCGCCCGAGCGCCAGCCGCTGTGCCGGCTCCCGGGCGGGACTTTCGGACCTGCTCCGGCCGGCGGGGACGGCCCAAGGTGGGGGCATGACCGAGACCAGGATCGTCGAGACCGAACGGCAGCAGACGGCGGTGATCACCGACCACGTGGCCCGGGACCAGCTTCCCACCTTCTTCAGCCGGGCGCTGACCGCGGTGTCGGAGACGCTGGCGGCCGAAGGCGTCACGCCGAGCGGCCCGCCCTTCGCGTGCTACCACGGGGAGCCCCGCGAGGTGATCGAGGTCGAGGCGGGCTTTCCCGTGGCCGAGCCGGTGGAGGCCGCCGATGCGGTGCTGCCCGGGGAGCTGCCCGGCGGCCCGGCCGTGGAGGCCCTGCACATCGGGGCCTACGACCACCTCGCCGAGACGTACGCCGCGGTCCGGAGCCGGATGGAGCAGGAGGGCCTGGAGCCCGCTCCGCTGATGTGGGAGTACTACCTCACCGGCCCGGCCACCGATCCCGACCCCGCGACCTGGCGGACACGGGTCGTCTGGCCGGTGCGGAGGGCCGACTCGGACCCCGCCTCGGACCGCCCCTGAGGCGGTGGGCGGGTCTCAGCGAGCCCGTCGGTCGGCGCGCGCCCGGCGCCGCGCGGGTCCGCCCGCTCCGGCTCCGGCGCCCCCGGAGAGCGACGTGACGGCACCGAGCATGAAGCCGGCGTCGTACCAGCTCCCGTTGTTGTGCACCTCGTAGATGCTGACGTCCGAGGTGAACAGCGAGATCACGAAGGTGACGGGGCTGATCAGACCGTGCCACAACCCGAGCCAGAAGCCGGCGCCGCCAGGGCCCCCGGCCGCCTCGTTGACCCCCGCGGCGCAGCCGCTGAGCAGCAGGGCACAGCCGCCGACGAGCAGGAGCGCCCGTCCCGCCCTCACGCTCCGCTCCGCGCGCGGCCGAGGTCGTGGACCGGTCCCGGACCGCCACACGGGTCCGGTGCGGGCGTGGCGGCCCGGTCGCGAGCCGAGCACCAGGCGGTTGACCCTGGCGTGCTCGCGTGAGCCCAGCACGAGCAGCTGGGCCGTCTCGGAGCCGTCGCACGGGGCGCGGGAGACCGCTCCGCCGACCGCTCGAGGGTCCAGCCGCGCTCGGGCTCGTAGCGGGCCGCCCCGCGCAGAGCCGCCTGTCCGGGGGCCGAGGCGTCGAGGCCGACGAGGAGGCCGGGAGCGGCGGTCATGGAATGGTCCTTCCGGGTGGTCCAGGCTTCAGCATGCTGCGCGCGGCCCGTCCTGCGGCGAGGCGGAGGTCACCGCGGCCCGGGACCTGCGGCCCTGGTCAGCGAACCGGGCCAGGAGCAGCGTCGGAGGTCCCGACCCTTGGAGTTCTGGCGAAGATCCGGCCCGGAGTACCGAGCCGGATCATCTCCACAACTCAGCGGGACCCGCAACGAGCAGAGGAGAAGGCCCATGACCGAGCACGAACGGGCGGGTGTGGTCGTCGGGGTCGACGGCTCACCGGAGGCACTGGAGGCGGCCCGCTTCGCCGACCGCGAAGCCGCCGCACGCGGGGTGCGGCTGACGCTCGCGCACGCGGCTGAGCTGCCGTTGCTCGACACCCCGTACGACGCGGTCACCCTGCGTGCCTGCCTCGAGCGCGGCCGCGAGCTCGTCCGGCACGTCGCCGCTCAGCTCCCCGCCGCGCCCCACCGGCAGGTGCACGAGGTCGTGAAGCTGGAGTCCGCCGTGATGCTGCTGCTCCGGCTGTCGGCCCAGGCGGAGCTGGTGGTGCTGGGGCACCGACACCTCGGTCCCCTCGACAAGCTGCTGCGAGGCGACATCGGCGGACCGGTGGCCGCGGGCGCCGGCTGCCCGGTGGTCGTGGTGCCCCGAGGCTGGACCCCCTGGGCCTCCGAAGGGCAGCCGGTCGTCCTGGCCCTGGACGCCGAGTCCCCGGCCCGCGCTGCGCTCGACGTGGCCTTCACGACCGCCGAGAGGCTCCAGGTCGAGCTCGTCGTGCTGCACGCCGCTGAGCCCACCGTCCTGCAGTGGGTGGTCGACGAGGACCGGGTCGCCGTCTCGACCATCATCGCCGGCGCCCGGCTGGACCATCCCGACGTCGTGGTCCGAGAGGTACGGGTGGAGGACGACCCCGGTCCGGCTCTGCTGGCCGCGGCGCGCGCCACCAGCCTGCTCGTCGTCGGCCGCGGGCGGTCGGCCACCCGCCTGGCCCCGTGGACGCACTCGGTCGCCGGGAAGCTCCTGGGGCAGGTGCACTGCCCGGTCGCCATCGTCCCGCCGGACCCGATTCCGGCCGGGGCCTCGTTCTCCGGCACCTCCAGGGCCGGCGGCCGATGACCGGGAGCGTGGCGGACCGGGCGCATCAGGCGGAGGGCGCCCGGAGCCCCCAGCCGCCGGTCGACTACTGGCTGAAGCTGGTGGACGCTCTCATCAACCGTCGGTTCGCCGAGCTGCTCGACGAGCACGGGCTGACCCGCCGCCAGTGGGAGATGCTGCGGATGCTGACGGCCGGCCCGGCGAGCCCCGAGGTCTTGGACGAGGCCCTGTCGCCCTTCCTGGGCCGGCCCTCGAGCCCGAGCTCGGTCGACCAGCTGGGCGAGCTCGTCGACAGCGGCTGGGTCTCTCCGGCCGGCGAGGAGTACGGCGTGACGGACTTCGGTCAGCAGTGCTTCGACCGCATCAGCGCGGCGGTGGAGCGCAGTGACGCGGCGATCACCGCCGGCCTGGACCCCGGCGACCTGGACACGACCGTCGCGGTCCTGCAGCAGATGGCCCGCAACCTCGGCTCGGGGCCGGCGGGGTGGTCCCCGACCACCGCCGCCTGACCAAGCGTGGCTCCTCTCCGACCGCGGCGGGACCGCCGAACCGCGGCCCGACCTCGCGGCCCGCGGCACCTGTCAGCGCTGCTCGGTCCCGCGCTGGGCGGCGGGGCTCAGCGCACGGACGCCGGGGTCGAGAGCGCCCGGGCCGAGGGCGCCGGATTCGGGAACGGCAGGGGCGGGAACGGTGGGGGCGTCCGGGTCGGGGTCGTCGGGCTCGCGTGGCCCCTGGTCGAGACGGAAGGGCGGGTAGTCGTCCCGCAGCAGCAGGACGTAGGCGAGGACGCGGTAGACCCACCGGTTCAGTCCGAGGACCAGGTCGAACAGGGGGCGCGGGTAGCGACCCGTGAACAGCAGGGCGAGCGCGGCGACCAGGGTCAACAGGCCCAGCAGCGACAGTCCGGCGCTCTGCCGGTAGCTGCTGGTGTCGCTGCCCTGGGCCGTCCAGGACCAGGGCGCGGTCAGCACCCCGACGATGAGCAGGTGCGGCAGGGCGAGCAGCCAGGACTTGACCAGCACCAGGCCCCGGGACAGGTGGCCGGGATACTCCACCTCGAGGTCGGCCGGATAGTCGGCCCGGCCCAGGGCGAAGGGCGGGTAGCGGTCGGTCCCGAGGGCGGAGTAGCCGTAGAAGGTCACCCGCCAGTTCCACCGGAGGACCCCGACCACAAGGTCGAACAGGGGCCGGGGGTAGCGGCCGGTGATGAGGATCGCCACCGCGGCGGCCAGCGTGAAGAGCACCACCACGGGCCAGAGCACCAAAAGGACGAGGGCGTGCGGGACCAGCAGCAGCCACTTGACCAGCCACAGCCACCGCGACGGTGCCTCGAGCCGGCCGCGTAGCCGGACGGGGGAGTGGAAGAGCCCCGTCGAGGGCCCCTCGGCGGCCACGTCGACGGGGGTCTCGGCCGCCCGCCCGAGGCCGCCGGCACCCACCAGCAGCACCACCACCGCCGCGCCGAGCAGGATCAGCGCGGCGACGGCGAGGCCGAGGGTCACGGGCCCCAGCAGATCGGTCTGGACTCCGGCGGTCAGGTCGGCGGCCACTCCCGGGCTGCCGTCGGCGTTCATCACGACGACCACCCAGGTGCCGGAGCGGAGCGGGGTCTCGACCTGCTGCTGACCGGCCCCCGCCGCCGACGTGAGCCAGAAGGACTGGTCGGCCGGGCGGGCCGGAGCCCGGGTGCCCGGGACGGTCCGGTAGGTCGGGGTGAAGGGCGCGAAGGTCACCTGGGTCAGCTCGCTGTGCTCGACGCCGGCGAGATAGGCCGTCACGGCGTCCCGGGGGCCGATGCCCACGAACACCGGGCGGGCGGGGTCGGCTCCGCTCGCCCGCACCATCAGGCGGGCCGCTCCGGGCCGGGCGGTCGGCAGCTGGCTGTCCACGAACACCTCCAGCCCGGTCGTGGTCAGGGCGGAGGTGCTGACGGCGTAGCGTCCGACAGGGCTGGTGAGGAAGCGACCGTCCCGCTGCTGGTAGAGGGCCCAGCCGGAGGCGGACGCCAGTCCGGCCAGGATCAGGCCGAGCAGTCCCAGCAGCACCCCGGCGATCAGGACCAGGGCGTGCCCACGTGCCGGCGGTCGCGGCGGCGGCGCGGCCAGACCCTGGGGGCTGATGGTGGTGGTCATGGCCTACCTCTCGACGGGAACCCTCCCAGCCTGGACTCCGGAGCTTCGCCGGACGGGAGACCCAGGTCCCTGGACGGCGGGACCTCGGACCCTGCTGGGCCGGCCGGCCGTACGGGGTCAGCCGACCCCCGCCCGGAGCCGGTCTCCATAGACCGCGGCCTGGGTCCGCCGCTCCAACCCCAGCTTGGTCAAGATGGCCGAGACGTAGTTCTTGACCGTCTTCTCGGCCAGGTCCAGCGCCGCCGCGATCTGACGGTTCGACAGACCGTCGGCGATGAGCCCCAGGACCTGGCGCTCCCGCCCGGTCAGGTCCGAGCTGACGAACGCGCCGCCGCGGCGGTCGTGGGGTGCCGAGAGGGTCTGGAGCAGCCGGCGGGTGACCGCTTGGCTGAGCAGTGACTGGCCCCGCCCCACCCGGCGCAGGGCGTCCAGCAGGGCGCTGCCGTGCACCTGCTTGCCCAGGTAGCCGGCGGCACCGGCCACCACGGCGGCGGCCAGGGCTCGGTCGTCGTCGTACGAGGTCAGGATCAGGCACCCGATGCCCGGGTGGTCGGAGCGGATCTCGCGGCAGACGTCGATCCCGTTGCCGTCGGGGAGCCGTACGTCCAGCAGGGCCACGTCCGGGACCAGCGCCGGGATCGCGCGCAGCGCCTCGGCACAGCTCGACGCCTCGCCGACGACCACCAGGTCGTGGGTGGAGCCGATCAGGTCGGCCAGGCCGCGGCGGGCGACCTCATGGTCGTCGAGCAGGAACACGCGGACCCGGGGCCGGGCCGGAGGCGCTGACGCCATGGTGGAACCTTTCCTCGGGCCGGGCGGGCGGGTGGCCCCGCACCTGGTCGGCCCCCTCCAGCCTCGCAGCGCCGACGACGGGCCCGCGCCTGCACTTGGTCCTGCGGGACCGAGGCAAAGGTCCCAGGAAGCAGGTGGTCCCGCGGATCAGGCGGACCCGCCGACCCGGCCGGGGTCTCGCCCGTCAGGGCCGGTCGGGGCGGCGCGCCCGCAGCCGATCGGCGTAGACCGCCGCCTGGGTCCGCCGCTGCAGGCCGAGCTTGTCGAAGATGGTCGAGACGGCGTTCTTGATCGTCTTCTCGGCGAGGTAGAGCCGCTCGCCGATCTGTCGGTTGGTCCGGCCGTCGGCGATCAGCTCGAGGATCTCCCGCTCCCGGTCGGTCAGCTGGGCGAGCATCGGGTCCAGCGGGGCCGGCTCCGCGGCGGTGCGGATCCGGTCGAGCAGGCGACGGGTCAGGGCCGGGTCGAGCAGGGAGCCGCCGGCCGCGACCTCCCGGATGGAGGGGACCAGCTGGGCCCCCCGGATCTGCTTGGTGAGGTAGCCGGCGGCCCCGGCCATCACGGCGGCGAACAGGGCCTCGTCGTCGTCGTAGGAGGTCAGCATCAGGCAGCTCACCTGGGGGAAGCGCGAGCGGATCTCCCGGCACACGTCGATACCGCTGCCGTCGGGCAGCATGACGTCCAGCAGGGCCACATCGGGGAGGACCGCGGGGATCCGGTGCAGAGCCTCCGCGGCCGTCGACGCCTCGCCGACCACCTCGAGGCCCTCCGCACCCGAGAGCAGGTTGACCAGGCCACGGCGGACGATCTCGTGGTCGTCGAGGACGAAGACCCGGACCGGGCTCACAGCGCCAGCGGGATCGACCATCGCAGCTCAAGTCCTCCTCGGGGGGCCGTCTTCAGGGTGAGGCTACCGCCGGCCTGCCGGGCCCGGCCCTGCAGCGCCGCCAGCCTGCTCTCCGGGTCGGGCCCGACGGCCCGGCCGTCGCCGGTGACCTGGAGCTCGACGTGGCCCGGGTCGACCCGGACGCTGACGTCGACGGAGGTGGCGGCGGGGCAGCGGGCGACCTCGGTGAGGGCCGCCCGCACGACCTGCTCGAGATCGTGCCGCAGCCCGGCGCCCACCAGCGTGTCGAGCGGGCCGTCGAGGTGCAGCCGGGCGCCCAGACCCAGGACGCAGGCCAGCTCGTTGACGAGGTCGGTGACGGCCCGGCGCGTCGACCCCGAACCCGGGCTCGAGCCGTGGAGCGCGAAGACCGAGCTCCGGACCTGGCGGATGGTCTCGTCCAGGTCCTCGACCAGCTGAACGACCCGGTGGGCGGCGCTCGTCCCGGGGACCAGGGTCGCCAGCTGCTCGAGCCCGAGGCCGGCCGCGAACAGCCGCTGCACGACGGTGTCGTGCAGGTCCTGACCGACCCGGTCCCGCTCCTCGAGCCGTGCGAGCCGGCGGAGGTTCTCCTCGACGCCGCGGGCGTTCTCGATGGCGAGTCCGGCGGTGGCGGCGAGCGCCTCGACCAGCTCCTCGTCCTCCGCGCTGAACTCGGCGCGGCCGCGGGGGTCGCCGAGATAGAGGCGGCCGCAGACTCGTGCCGAGGTGCGGACCGGCACCCCTAGAAAGGCCCCGACGATCGGATGGCCGGGCGGGAAACCGACCGCGCGCGGGTCGCGGGCGACGTCGGGGATCCTGATGCTGCGCGGCTGGTCGAGCAGGGCTCCGAGCAGGCCCCGACCCTGCGGGAGGTCGCCGATCCGTCGGACGGTCTCTTGGTCGAAGCCCGCGTGCAGGAACTGTTCGTGCCGCCCGTCACTCGCGATCACCCCGAGTGCGGCGTAGCGGGCCCCGGCCACCCGGAGGGCGGTCCGGAGGATGACGTGGAGAGCGAAGGGCAGCCCGGGCTCGTTCTCAGGCGGGTCGGTCCGCACCGGCGGCGGGACCGCAGTCGTTCCCGAGGTCGTGGTCAGCCGCACCGCAGGACGCATTCGGGGCCCTCCTCACAGGTCGGGCTCTGCGGCGTCGCGTCCCGGCGGGCCACGGAGCTGGGAGTGCTGACCCCAGCCTCCGGCAGCCGGTCCCGCCGGGCCGCAGTCCTACGTCCTGCGGTCGGGGACCTTGGACACCTGTCGCGGGGTGCGCGTGGCCGCCGCGGGTCACGGGCGGTTCAGGGCGCGGGAGCCCCACCAGGCGCCGAGAGCGGTGACCACGGCGAGCGGCCAGGCCGGGCCGGGGACGGCGGCCGTTCCCAGCAGCTGCGACAGCGGGGGGAGCACGGTCGCCGCCACGAGCAGCAGCGCCGCCACGCCCACCATCACGGGCAGGGTCCGGTTGGTGCCGGCGGTGCGCTGGGGACGGCGGGCCCGGGCCCCCAGCGCCACCCCGAGCTGCCCGGCCCCCAGCACCAGCAGCACCACGGAGTGCCGGACCGGGGCGGTGTCGACCCCGAGCAGGGCCGGGGCCAGCAGGCCGACGCCCGCGAGGGCAGCGCCCAGAACGAGGACGCGCCAGCCGAGGCCGCCGCCCAGGACCCGTTGACCGGGGTTGCGCGGGGGTCGGGTCATCAGACCGGTCTCGGCGGGCTCGGCCCCCAGGGCCGTCCCGGCCAGGCCGTGGGTCAGCAGGTTCAGCCACAGGATCTGCGCCGGGAGCAGCGGCAGTGGCCAGCCGGCCACGGCGGCCGTCAGCATGATGAGGAGCTCCGACGCCCCGCTGGCGAGCCCGTAGAGCAGGAAGCGGCGGATGTTGGCGTAGACCCGCCGGCCCTCCTCCACGGCGGCCGCGACCGTGCCGAGCTCGTCGTCGGCCAGCACCAGGTCGGCGGCCTGCCGGGCGACGTCGGTCCCGCGTTCCCCCATGGCCACCCCGATGTCGGCCAGCCGCAGGGCGGGGGCGTCGTTGACCCCGTCCCCGGTCATGGCCACCACCTCACCGCGCTGCTGCCAGAGCCGTACGGCTTCGAGCTTCTGGTCGGGACTGGCGCGGGCCAGGACCGGCTGGTCGATCACATCCTCCAGCCCACCGCGCAGCTCGGACAGGTCCACCGCCCCGGCGCCGTCCAGCCCGACCGCCCGGGCCACCGCGGTGGCGGTGCCGACGTGGTCCCCGGTGACCAGGGACACCCGGATGCCGGCCGCCCGGCACCGCTCGATGGTGTCCCGGGCCGCGTCCCGCGGCGGGTCCTCGAGGCCGACCAGCCCGAGGAAGCGGGGCGGCTGCCCGCTCCGGGCCTCGGCCAGCGCGAGGACGCGGCAGCCCTGGTGCGCCAGCTCGGTCGCCCGGGCCAGCGCCGCCTCCGGGGTGCCGGTGATTCCGGACCGGCTGAGCGCCTCCGGGGCACCCTTGACCA
>JAOPXW010000079.1 GCA_025964935.1 Friedmanniella sp.
AGCGCCCGAGGGGCGTCATGTCCTCGTAGCGGTCGCCGACCGGGGTGGGCAGCGACGACAGGCGCGCGAGCTGCTCGGGCGAGAGGGTCACGCCGTCGGCGCCCACGTTCTCCTCGAGGCGCGTGACGCGCTTGGTGCCGGGGATGGGCACGATGTCCTCGCCCTGGGCCAGCACCCAGGCCAGGGCCAGCTGGCCGGCCGTCACGCCCTTGCGCTCGGCCAGCTCGCGGACCGCGGCCACCAGGGCCAGGTTGGCGTCGAAAGCGGCTCCCTGGAAGCGCGGGTTGTGGCGCCGGAAGTCGTCGGCGTCCAGGTCCTCGACCGAGGTGATCGCCCCGGTCAGGAAGCCGCGGCCGAGCGGGGAGTAGGCGACGAGTCCGATGCCGAGCTCGCGCAGCACGCCGAGGATCTCGTCCTCGAGGTGCCGGGTCCACAGGGAGTACTCGGTCTGCAGGGCGGTGATGGGGTGCACCGCGTGCGCACGGCGGATGGTGTCGGCCGAGGGCTCGCTGAGCCCGAGGTGGGTGACCTTGCCGGCCGTCACGAGCTCGGCCATGGCGCCGACGGTCTCCTCGATGGGGACGCTCTGGTCGACGCGGTGCTGGTAGTAGAGGTCGATGTGGTCGACCCCGAGGCGGTGCAGGCTCGCGTCGCAGGCCGCCTTCACGTACGCGGGGCTGCCGTCGATGCGGCGGTTGCGGGGGTTGGCCAGGTCGCGGACGTTGCCGAACTTCGTGGCCAGCACCACCTCGTCCCGGCGGCCGGCGATGGCGCCGCCCACGAGGAGCTCGTTGGTGAAGGGACCGTACATGTCGGCGGTGTCGAGGAAGGTGACGCCGAGGTCGAGGGCGCGGCGCAGGGTCGCGACCGCCTCGGTCTGATCGGGGGTGCCGTAGAACTCCGACATCCCCATGCAGCCGAGGCCGAGGGTCGAGACGGTCAGGCCGGCGTCACCGGTGCCGAGGACGCGGGTGGAGAGAGTGGTCATGGCCCCAGCCTGCCCGGCCGCACCGGGAACCGACGAATGGCGCCCCCGCCCCGGGGGTCAGTGCGGCCGCTGGGACCGCTCGTACGCCTCGATCGCCGCGCGCATCTGGCGGACGGCCTGCTCCACCTCGGCCCCGGACAGGTCCGGCACCCGCTCCCGTCGCGCCGCCGGCTGCCAGGACCCCAGCCAGGTCCAGCCCGACAGGGTGAGCAGGCCGAGGCCCGCCAGCACGAGAAGGATGGTGGTGACCGTCGTGGGTGCCATGGCGCCTGCCGGATCGGGTTGCCGGATGATCGGGATGTCGAGGATGCTACCTCCCGACCGGGCTCAGAGCTCCAGCCCGGGGTAGAGCGGGTTCGCCGCCAGCATCTCCGCCGTGGCGGCCTTGGTGGCGTGGGCCACCCCGTCGGCCAGGGCGTACTTGGCCTTGCCCGGCATGCCGGTCGAGGCGGTCACCGGGGTGGTGTTCTTGAGGACGTTGACGGCCAGCTCGGCGACCCGGTCGAACTCGTCGGCGCCGAAGCCGCGGGTGGTCAGGGCGGGGGTGCCCAGTCGGACGCCCGAGGTGTACCAGGCCCCGTTGGGGTCGCTGGGGACGGCGTTCCGGTTGGTCACGATGCCGGCGTCCAGCAGGGCGGACTCGGCCTGACGCCCGGTCAGCCCGTAGCCGCTGACGTCGAGCAGGACGAGGTGGTTGTCGGTGCCGCCGGTGACCAGGGTGGCGCCGCGGCGGAGGAACCCGTCGGCCAGCGTCTTGGCGTTGTCGGCGACGGCCGCGGCGTAGGTGCGGAACTCCGGCGTCCGGGCCTCGGCGAGCGCGACGGCCTTGGCCGCCATCACGTGGCCCATCGGGCCGCCCAGGACCATCGGGCAGCCCCGGTCGACGTCCTCGGCGTAGTCCTTGGTCGCCAGCACCATGCCGCCGCGGGGGCCGCGGAGCGACTTGTGGGTGGTCGTGGTGACGAGGTGCGCGTACGGCACCGGGTCCTCCTCACCGGTGAACACCTTGCCCGCGACCAGACCGGCGAAGTGGGCCATGTCGACCATGAAGGTGGCCCCCACCTCGTCGGCGATCTCGCGCATCTTGGCGAAGTTCACCCGACGCGGGTAGGCCGAGTAGCCGGCGATCAGGACCAGCGGCTTGAACTCGTGGGCGGTCCGACGGACCGCGTCGTAGTCCAGCAGCTGGGTCTTGGGGTCGGTGCCGTAGGACCGCTGGTGGAACATCTTGCCGGAGATGTTGGGGCGGAACCCGTGGGTCAGGTGGCCGCCGGCGTCCAGGCTCATGCCCAGCGCGCGCTGGTTGCCGAACTTGTGCCGCAGCGTCTCCCACTGCTCCTCGGTCAGGTCGTTGACGCCCTTGACCCCCAGCTCGGCCAGCTCGGGCAGCTCCACCCGGTGGGCCAGAATCGCCCAGAAGGCGACCAGGTTGGCGTCGATGCCGGAGTGCGGCTGGGCGTAGGCGTAGTCGGCCCCGAAGAGTGCGCGCGCGTGCTCGGCGGCGATCGACTCGACGGTGTCGATGTTCTGGCAGGCGGCGTAGAAGCGGTGCCCGACGGTGCCCTCGGCGTACTTGTCGCTCAGCCAGGTCCCCATGGTGAGCAGCACCGCGGGTGAGGCGTAGTTCTCCGACGCGATCAGCTTCAGGGAGTCGCGCTGGTCGGCGAGCTCCGCGCGGGTGGCGTCGGCGATCCGGGGCTCCACGGTCTCGATCACCGCCAGGGCGGCGCGGTAGGCCTGCGAGGCGGTGGCCGCGTAGTCGACGGCGGCGGGTCGGGCGAGGGTGTCGGTCACGACGGGACTCCTGGGCGGGACGGGTGCGGCGGGAACCAATCTAGCCGAGGTTGCGGCCCGGGCCCCTGCCCTCCCGGCCGCGTGAGCCACCCTCGGGTGCTCACACCTCGGCCGGGCCGGGCCCGTCAGGCGTCGTGCCTCGCCGCAACGGTGGCGGGGGCCTGGGTCACGCCCGGTGCCGGGAGATCTCGTACAGCGCGATGCCGGCGGCCACCCCCGCGTTCAGGGACTCGATGGAGGCGGTGATAGGGATCGAGGCGAGTGTCTCGCAGGCCTCCTTCACCAGCCTGGACAGGCCGTCACCCTCGCTGCCGATGATGAGCACCAGCGGCCCGGATGCCTGGGGCAGGTCGGCGATGCTCACCTCGGCCGAGCCGTCCAGACAGACCAGGGATAAGCCGGCGTCGCGGTAGGCCC
>JAOPXW010000081.1 GCA_025964935.1 Friedmanniella sp.
CCCGGTCGGCCCCCGCGGCGAGCCCGTCGGCCCCCTGCTGCGCGCTCCGGGTGCCGTCGGCGAGCTGGCCCGCCCCGGTGGCGGCGTCCTGGAGCCCGTTGCGGATCGTGGCCAGGTTGGCGAAGACGGCGTCGAAATAGCTGGCCACGGCCGAGTCGTCGACGGCCCGCGTGATGCTGTTCTGGGCACTGCTGGTGATGCTGCCGATCACGAACCCGTTGGCATCGTTGCGCCGGAGCATGATCCTGGCCCGCTGCGGGTCGTCGCCCTGCCCGCTGACCAGGTTGGCCGAGAAGTCGGCCGGCACGTAGACGGCCAGATAGTAGTCGCCCTCCCGCAGCCCGCGGGTCGCCTCGGCGTCGCTGACGTCGCGCCAGGCGAAGGTGTTCTTCTCGTGCAGGCTGGTCACGAAGTCGGCCCCCGCGGTGATGGTCTCGCCGTTCACTCGTGCGGGCTGGTCGTCGTTCACCACCGCCACCGGGAGCCGGTCGAGGTGGCCGTACGGGTCCCAGTTGGCGGTCAGATACACCGCGCCGTAGAGCAGCGGGATGACCAGCACGAACAGCAGCGAGATCCTGGGGATCCGCCCCCGGAAGCGGCGGAGCTCGTAGCGGGCGAGGCGGGCGGCAGGAACGCGCATCATCAGTCTTCTGGGTCGGTGGCGGGGGCGGGCTCGTCGGTGAGCTCCGGCGGGGCGGGGGCGGTGAGGTCGACGACGGTCACCCCGGACGGGAGCGCGGTGGGCTCCAGGGTCGAGACCAGCAGGGCGGGCCCGGTCGCGGCACACCGGGCCAGGGCGGCCAGCAGCCGGCGCTGGTCGGCGACCGGGAGCGACCGGTCGAGGTCGTCGAGGACGACCAGGTCAGCGGGGCGGACCCAGGCCAGGGCCACGGCCAGGGCCGACCGGTCGTACGCGGTCAGCTGGTCGGCCAGCGCGCCCCGCTCGAAGCGGGTCTCCAGCAGGGTCTCGGCCGCGGCGAACCGGCGGTCGGCGGCGCCCACCGGCACCCCCTCGACCAGGGCCCGCTCGACGAGCGACTCCCCGACCGTCAGCTGGCCCTCGGGCTGGACGAGGTCGGCGATCCGGGCCACGGCCGTACGCCGGCGCAGGGCCACGTCGGCCCGGCGGCGGTCCCGGGTGCCGGCCGCGGGGCGACCGTCGACGGTGAGCGTTCCCGTGGTCCCGGTCATCCGCCCGCAGAGCGCCAGCAGCAGGGCGGAGCGGCCCGATCCGGCGGGGCCCAGGACGACGGTGACCGCCGCGGCGGCGACCGTCACGGTGACATCGGTGAACACCGCCCCCTCGGAGCCGACCAGGCTCAGACGGTCGGCGACGAGCAGAGGCGTGCTCACCTGATCAGCCCGCACAGCACGTGGGCGAGCTGAGCCTCGATGACCGGGGCCGGGGTGGTCTCCGGGCTCGCGGCGTGCTCCAGCGCGAGGGTGGAGAGGCAGGTCAGGAGCAGGGTGGCCGCGACGCCGGCGTCGACCCCGGGGGCCAGCCGTACGCCGTCCAGGGTGAGCAGCCGCCGCTCCAGCTCCTGCCGGCGCCGGGTGAGCAGGGCGCCGTAGACGGCGCGTAGCTCGGGGTCCTTGGCGGCCAGGGTGCGGAACTCGGCCAGCAGCGAGGGCCAGCGCTCCAGGCGCAGCACGACGCGGGTCAGGCTGGCCGCGGCGAGTGCGGCCGGTCCGGCCCCGCCGGCGCCCTGCCCGACCGCGGTCAGCGCCTCGGCCAGGGCGGTGCCGACGAGCTCGGTGAACGACTCCGAGAGGACCGCGGCGAAGAGCTCCGGCTTGCCACCGAAGTTGGAGTAGACGGCGCCCTTGGTGAAGCCGGCGGCCCGGGCGATGTCGGTGACCGAGACGTCGGCGTAGCCGTGCTCGGCGAAGGCCCGGCCGGCGGCGACCAGGAGCTGGTCGCGGACGTCGGCACGGCGGGGGCGGAGTCGGGAGAGAGTCATGACCGTCCTTTCGATACCCAGAGTATCGAAAGCGCCCCGGCTTGCATACTCGGGGTATGGAAATGGTCGGACAGTATGTGGACGGCCGACCGGGCGAACGGCCCGGCTAGCGTCCGAACCGGCGGTACGAGGCGTCGCGGACCAGGGTGGGCAGCCGGTAGAGGCTCGAGCTGGCCGCGATGTAGAGGTCCCGCCCGTCGGGCCCGCCGAAGCACAGGTTGCCCACGATCTCGGGGACCGGAATCACCCCGAGCTCGACCCCGTCCGGGCTGAGGACGTGCACCCCGTCGGCGCTGGAGCTCCACAGGTTGCCGTGCTCGTCGACCTTGAACCCGTCCGGCAGTCCCGCGTCCATCACCGCGAACAGCCGGCCGTTCTTCACCCCCGCCCAGGGGGCGGCCGGGTCCACGTCGTACGCGCGGATGTGGTGGTTGCCCCGCCCGTCGGTCCGTCGGGCCGCGGAGGTGTCGGAGACGTACAGGAGGCGCTCATCGGGGGAGAAGGCCAGCCCGTTGGGCTCCTCGACGTCGCTCACCACCACCCGCAGCTCCCCGGTCCGCGGGTCGAGGCAGAAGACGAACTGGTCGCGGTACTCCCGCTCCCCCGGGTGCCCCTCCTCGACCACGGTGATGCCGTACGTCGGGTCGCTGAACCAGATGGTCCCGTCGGACCTGACGACCACGTCGTTGGGGCTGTTCAGCCGGTGGCCCCGGTAGCGGTCGACCAGGATCTCGGTGCTGCCGTCCGGGTTCTCGACCTCGACCGCCCGCCGCCCGTGGGAGCACTGGACCACCCGACCGTCCGGCAGCAGGGCGCGCCCGTTGGTGAACTCGACCTCGCTCCGGTGCACGGAGGTGACGCCGGTGACCGGGTCGTAGGCCATGATCCGGTCCCCGGGGATGTCGCTCCACCGCAGCCGGCCGGCCGCCGGGACCCACAGCGGCCCCTCGGACCAGACACACCCGTCGGCCACCTTGCGGGGCTGCACCCCGCCCGCCACCAGGCCGGCCAGTCCGCTCTCGCCCATCGTCGTCTCCTCCATCGGGGCGCAGAAGCGCCGGGTCGAGCCGGGCACCGCACTCCTACGCGGGCCGACGAGCGGTCCCAGTCTGCCGTGAGCCGTCGACTAGGCGAGGGTCAGGAAGAGCTTCTCCATCTTCTGCACATCCAGGCTGGCCGCACCTTCCTCGGTGATGCACTGCTTGAGCCCGGTGGCGACGATGGCGAAGCCGGCTCGGTCGAGCGCCCGGCTGACCGCCGCCAGCTGGGTGACGACGTCCTCGCAGTCCTGCCCCTCGTCGAGCATCCGGATGACGGCGGCCAGCTGGCCCTGAGCCCGCTTGAGGCGGTTGGCGGCGGGCCTGATGCTGTCGGGGTTGAGCTGGACCATCAGGCGGCTTCGACCGAGCTGCCGCCGAGGGCGTGCAGGGCGGCCCGCAGTCGGGTGGTGGCGTCGTCGGAGACGGCCTGCAGCTCCGGGTTGTCGGTCATGGAGACCATCATCTGGGGGTCGACGGCCTCGACGACGGTACTGGTCTCGTCGACGGCCCGGACGACCACGTTGCAGGGGAGCAGCAGACCGATGGAGGGCTCGGCCTGCAGGGCGGCGTAGGCGAGCGGGGGACGGCAGGCCCCGAGGATCACCTGGGGCGCGATGTCGGCGTCGAGCTTGGCCTTCATCGTGGCCTTCAGGTCGATCTCGGTGAGGACGCCGAAGCCCTGGTCCGCGAGGGCGGCACGCACCTGTCCGAGGACGGCGGCGTAGGGCTGGTTGACAGTGGTGTGCAGTGCGTAGGTCATCGGTCGACTCCTGGCTGGCGAGGTGAGCGGGTGGATACCCACCGGGTATAGCACACGCTCGGCGGCGGTCATTCCTCCCCCGGCTCCGGAATGTTTTCCGCCCCGGCTACCGTTACCTTCGTATACCCCCCGGGGTATCTGACGAGAGGAGACCCATGATCGCCATGACCCACCCGAGCACGGCGCAGACGAGCGTGACCACCCCCACGATCATCCCGATCGAGACACCGACGCTGGGCGACCGCAGCTATCTGGCCCACGACGGCGAGGTCGCCCTGGTCGTCGACCCGCAGCGCGACATCGACCGCGTCCTCGAGCTGGCCTCGGCGGAGGGTGTGCGGATCACCCACGTCTTCGAGACCCACATCCACAACGACTACGTCACGGGCGGGCTGGCCCTGGCGCGTCACACCGGGGCCGCCTACGTCGTCAACGGCGCCGATGATGTGGCGTACGACCGGACCCCGATCTCGGACGGAGACGTCGTCGAAGTCGGCCCGTCCCTCCGCGTCCGGGCCATTGCCACGCCGGGACACACCTTCACCCACCTGTCCTACGCGCTGACCGCAGCCGGGGAGCCGGTCGCGGTGTTCACCGGTGGGTCCCTGCTGTTCGGGGCGACCGGGCGACCGGACCTGCTCGGACAGGAGCACACGCACGACCTGGTCCACGCTCAGTACCACTCGGCCCAGCGCCTGGCCGACGAGCTCCCGGACACCACCGAGGTGCTGCCCACCCACGGTTTCGGCAGCTTCTGCTCCGCCACCCAGTCCGAGGCCACCGACTCCACCATCGGCCAGGAGAAGCGGAGCAACCCGGTCCTGACCTCATCGGAGCAGGACTACGTCGACGCACTCCTGGACGGCCTCGACGCCTACCCGGCCTACTACGTCCACATGGCCCCCGCCAACAGCGCCGGCCCGCCCGCCCCCGACCTCAGCCTGCCCGCTCAGGCGCAGCCGGCCGAGCTGCGCCGACGCATCGAGGCCGGCGAGTGGGTGGTCGACCTGAGGACCCGAACCGTCTTCGCCACCGGACACGTGCCCGGCAGCCTGAACTTCGGCCTGGACGGCGGCTTCGCGACCTACTTCGGCTGGCTGATCGAGTGGGGCACCCCGCTCACCCTGCTCGGCGAGACCGAAGCCGACGTCACCGCTGCCCAGCGCGAGCTGGTCCGGATCGGGATCGACCGTCCCGCTGCCGCTGCGGCCGGCGGACCCCGGGACTGGACGGACCAACCGCTGGCGTCGTTCCCGCGCGCCACGTTTGCCGACCTCGACCAGGTTCGGCACCACCGTGACGTCGTCATCCTCGATGTGCGCCGGACCGCCGAGTTCGCCGCCGCCCGGATCGAAGGCGCCCTTCACATCCCCTTGCACGAGCTGCCCAAGCGACTGGACGAGGTTCCCGACGCCGAGGTGTGGGTGCACTGCGCCGGGGGCTACCGCGCCTCCGTCGCCGCATCGTTCCTCTCGGCCGCCCACAGGAAGCTCGTCGCCATCGACGACTCCTTCAGCAACGCCGAGGCCACCGGACTGCACCTGCTGACCGACGACATCGAGGTGACCCGATGATCGGGCGACTGATCGCGGCGTGGTTCCGCCGGACCCCTCCGGCCGTGACGCCCGCGAACGCCGACAAGGTGACCCGACACGGCCCCGCCGTCCTGATCGACGTCCGTGAGTCGCGGGAGTGGCGGGCGGGCCACGCGCCGCAGGCCCGCCACCTCCCTCTGGGTCAGCTCGGGTCCCGGCTCGCAGAGCTGCCCCGAGACCGTCAGATCATCACCGTCTGCCGGTCCGGCCGACGCTCCGCCGTAGCCGCTCAGCAGCTCGCCTCCCGGGGATACCAGGTCGCCAACCTCGTCGGGGGCATGGCCGCCTGGTCCGCGTCCGGGTTGCCCGTTGTCACGACCGGCAAACGCGCCGGTCAGATCCTGTGACCCTCACCGCCCGCACCGCCCCCCGCAAGGAGAAGTTCGTGCCCAGCAGCACCCCCACCCAGGTCGATGCCCCCACCGTGATGAACTGGCTCGCCGCGGACCCCGACGCGGTCACCGTCCTCGACGTCCGCAGCCCGGCCGAGTTCGAGACCCGCCACATCACCGGGTCCTACAACCTCCCGTTGCACCTGATCGGTGAGCACGCCAGCGCCCTGGCGGCCCGCCTCGACCGCAAGGTCGTGCTGGTCTGCCAGTCAGGCCTTCGTGCCGATCAGGCGCGTCAGCGCCTGGCGGGCACCGGCATGAGCAACCTGCACGTGCTGGCCGCCGGCGTCCCCGGCTACGCCGCCGCCGGCGGTTCGGTCGTGGAGGGGCGACGCCGCTGGTCGATGGAGCGCCAGGTCCGCCTCGCGGCCGGTGGCCTTGTCCTCGCCGGCGTCCTCGCGAGTCGCATCGCCCCCCGGGCCGTCCTGCTCGCCGCGGGCATCGGAGCCGGCCTGACCGCCTCGGCCCTCACCGACACCTGCACCATGGGCCGCCTGCTGGGGGCCCTGCCGTACAACCGCAGCCCGCGGACCGACGCCCAGCAGCTCCTGGACCGGTTGCCGACCGCGACCCCGTCGCCCTGAGCGGCACCCTGCTCGTGGCCCTGGGCCTCGGACTGCTGATCGGTGCCCTGCTCGGGCTGCTCGGCGGGGGCGGGTCCATCCTCGCGGTGCCCGGCCTCGTCTACGGGGTGGGCCTCCCGCTGGCCGAGGCCGTCCCCACCTCGCTGCTCGTCGTCGGCGTCTCCTCGGCGGCCGCCGTCCTCCCCCGGCTCCGGCAGGTGCAGTGGCGCCTCGCCGCCATCTTCGGGGCCACGGGCGCGGCGGCGGCGTTCGCCGGCACCGCGATCAACCGGCTGCTCGACCCGTCGCTGGTGCTCCTGGGGTTCGCTGCCGTGATGGTCGCCGCCGCGCTCCGCATGCTGCGCAGCTCCGACGACGTCGGAGGCTCCTGCGCCCTCCCCGGCGGCGGCGTCAACTGGCGCAGCTGCCTGCCCAAAGCCGCCGCTTCCGGTGTCGTGGTCGGTTTCCTCACCGGGCTGTTCGGCGTCGGGGGCGGGTTCCTCATCGTCCCCGCTCTCACGGTGCTCCTCGGCCTCCCCATGGCCACCGCCGCCGCCACCTCACTCGTCGTGATCGTGCTGAACTCCGCCGCGGCCTTCACCGCCCACCTCGGCACCGCGACGATCAGCCCCGCCGTCGCGGTGGCCTTCACCGCGGCCGCCGTCCTCGGCTCTCTCGTCGCCGCCCGGATCGCTCCGCGACTCCCCGGCCGGCGACTCCGGCGGTGGTTCGCGTACCTCGTGCTGGCGGTCGCGGGCTACGTCACCCTCCAGGCCTCGACGGCGTTGCTCCGCTAGGTCGGGGCCCCGGTGCGAGCCGCTGTCCCCGCCCCGGCGGTCAGGACGACCGGCGGACCAGCAGCCGCAGCTCGTCCTCGGGCCCGGACGGGAGGCTGCGCCGATCCGCCTCGAGAGGGCCGATCGCCCCGCCGGCGAGCACGGCGGCGACGCGGGCCGCGGCGCGGTCGAACCTCACCGCCACCGTGGTCAGCGCCGGCTGCACGAGCCGGCTGAGGACGGTGTCGTCGACGCCGACCACGCCCAGCTCGGCGGGGACGGCCAGCCCCGTACGCGCGGCCGACCCGAGCACGGCGACGGCCAGCTCGTCGTTGTAGGCGCACAGCCCGTCCACCCCCGCGGCCCGCCACCGGGCCAGGGCCCGGTCGGCGGCCTCGGGCTCGGTCGGCACCTCGACCACCACCGGTTCGGCCAGCCCGCGCTCCCGGCAGACGTCCCGTACGCCCTGCAGCCGGGGACGCGCGAAGGTCCCCACCCGCGGGTCGTCGGGGTAGGCGTACCCCAGCCGGGTCCGGCCCCGCTCCCACAGGTGCTCGGCCTGCCGCCGCCCGATCCGTACACCGCCGGCCCCCAGCCCGCCCGCCCCGAGCTCGCCGGTGGGGTCGTTGGCGTTGACCACCCGGACCCCGGCGGCGGCCAGCGCGGCCGTGTCCGCCGCGGGCAGGTCGTCCAGGACGAGGACCACGGCCGGGGTGATGGCCTTCCAGGTCTCGGCCAGCGACCGGCTGGCCGCGGACCGGTGGTGGGTCACGAAGGTGTAGCCGTGGCCCTCCAGCCGCACCGACAGGGCGTCCAGCAGCGCCAGCACCGAGGGACCCACGGGCCAGTCCGGCATCAGGCAGAGCACGATGTCGGAGCGACCCGAGCGCAGGCTCCGGGCCGCCGCGGACGGGGTGTAGCCGAGCCGAGCCGCCGCGTCGCGGACCCGCTGCCGGGTGACCTCCGGGATCTTCTGGTGCGGCACGTCGTTGAGGACGTAGCCGACGGTCGCCCGCGAGAGCCCCGCCTCCCGGGCCACGTCGGCGCTGGTGGCCCGCCGCGGCCGGGTGCCCGGCGCGGGGACCGGCGCCGGGGTGCTCTCGGGCGGGGACGACATCGGAGCCTCCTGGTTCAGGGTGGGGTTGCCCTTTCGGGACCTGGACACTATCGTACTTGCACGAGCAAGTTACACGAGCAAGCGACCCAAGGAGTCCCACCCGTGACCGTCACCACCCGCCCCGAGATCTACGCCGATCTCGTCAGCCAGCTCTCCCTGGACGAGAAAGTCAGCCTGCTGACCGGCGCGACCATGTTCACCCTGGCGCCCCAGGAGAGCATCGGGCTGGGCGAGCTGCGGCTCTCGGACGGACCGACCGGGGTGCGTGGCCTCAAGTTCGCGGGTGGCCGCGTCGTGACGCTCTTCCCGAACGCCACCCTGCTCTCGGCGGCCTGGGACACCGACACCGCGTACGAGGTGGGCCGGCTGCTCGCCGAGGAGGCGATGGTGCAGGAGCTGCACGTCGTCCTCGGCCCGACCATCAACCTGCACCGGTCGGTGCTCGGCGGCCGGCTGTTCGAGGCCTACTCCGAGGACCCGCTGCTCACCGGCAAGCTCGCCGCCGCGTACGTCCGGGGCCTGCAGGACCTCGGCGTCGGCGCGTGCCTCAAGCACCTGGTGGCCAACGAGTCCGAGACCGACCGCAACAGCATGGACTCCCGGCTGGACGAGAAGACCCTGCGCGAGCTCTATCTGCTGCCCTTCGAGATCGCCATCGAGGAGTCGCAGCCCTGGTCGCTGATGGCGGCCTACAACGACGTGAACGGCGTCGCCGCCACCGAGCAGGTCCACGTGAACAACGAGATCGTCAAGGGCGAGTGGGGCTACGACGGCCTGCTGATGTCGGACTGGTTCGCCACCAAGACCACCGCGCCCTCGGCCAACGGCGGCCTCGACCTGGTGATGCCCGGCCCGGACGGTCCCTGGGGTGCCGCCCTGGTCGCCGCCGTGCAGGCCGGTGAGGTCGCGGAGTCGGTCGTCGACGACCACCTGATCCGCATCCTCCGGCTGGCCGACCGCACCGGCGCGCTGGGCGAGCTGCGCACCTGGCCCACCGACATCCCCGCCCCCACCAGCGACGTCCGGCGCGACCAGCTGACCCGGCTCGCCGCGGCCGGCATGACCGTGCTGACCAACGCCGGCGCCGAGGACGGCACCGGGGTGCTGCCGCTGGCCCCCGAGCAGACCGTGGCCCTGATCGGGCGGCACGCCATCGCCACCATCGGCATGGGTGGCGGCTCCGCGGAGGTGAACGCGCCCTACCAGATCAGCCTGGTCGACGGGCTCACCCCGCTGCTGGCCACCGCCCCAGTCGTCGTGGACGGGGTCGAGGTCCGGGAGAAGCCGCTCGCCGCCCGGGGCGACGTGCTCCTCAACCCCGAGACCGGCGAGCCCGGCGTCAAGGTGGAGGTCTTCGCCGCCGACGGCACCCTGCTCGACACCCGCCACCCCGAGACCGCCAAGGTCCTGGTCGGCTTCGACGACAACCTGCCCGCGGCCGCCGCCCGGGTCGAGTTCACCGCCACCACGTCGCTGACCGGGTCCGTGGAGGTCGGCGGCATCGGGACCGCGGCCTGGGACGTCAGCATCGGCTCCGCCAGCACCTCGCTGGTCACCGGGGGGGCCGGCGCGAGCGTCGGCAGCGAGCTGCTCGCCCCGCCGTACGCGGTCGCCCCACTCGAGGTGCCGGCCGACCAGAACCGGGTGCACGCGGTGGCCACCCTCGCCGAGAGCACCGCCGACGCCACCATGCGGTCGGTGTTCAACCTGGGCCTGGTCCTGCGTCCGGTGGCCGACCCGGTGGCCGACGTGCTGGCCCGCGCCGCTGAGGCGGCCGCCTCGGTGGACGTCGCCGTGGTCGTCGTCGGTCTGACCGCCGAGCAGGAGACCGAGGCGGTGGACAAGTCCACCATCGCCCTCGTCGGGGCCCAGGACGCCCTGGTCTCGGCCGTCGCGGCCGCCGCCCGCACGACCGTGGTCGTCGTGAACTCCGCCACCCCGGTGCTGATGCCGTGGGCCGACGAGGTCGACGCCATCCTCTGGGCCGGACTGCCGGGCCAGGAGGCCGGGCACGCCATCGCCGCCGCCCTGCTCGGCACGATCGAGCCGGCCGGCCGCCTGGTCACCACGTTCCCGGCCGCCGACGGCGCGGCCCCCGCGTGGGAGGTCGTCCCCACCGACGGTGCGCTCACCTACGACGAGGGCACCTTCATCGGGCACCGCGGCCACTTCGCCGGCCAGGCTCCTGCCCCGGCCTTCTGGTTCGGCCACGGTCTGGGCTACAGCACCTGGTCCTACGCCGACGCGACGCTGACCCCGGGCGCCGGCTCCCCGTCGGTGACCGTGAACGTCACCAACACCGGAACCCGGCCCAGCCGCGAGGTCGTGCAGGTCTACCTGGCCCCGGCCACCGAGTCCGAACCCGTACGGCTGGTCGGCTGGTCCGCCGTCACCCTCGAGCCCGGCGCGAGCGCCGCGGTCGCCGTCGAGACCGACGCCCGGCTGTGGCGCCGCTGGGACGAGCCGGCTGACGCCTGGGGCGAGCCGCTGACCGGCGGCGAGCTCCTCGTGGCCCGCGGACTGGGCGACATCCAGGCGCGGCTGCCGCTCGCCTGAGCGGCGGCGGCTCCACCCGTGCCGACGCCCCTGGCCGCCTCGCGGTCAGGGGCGTCGGCGTCCCACCGGGCGTCCGCCGGCGAACAAGGCGGAGGTCATCGCGTCAGTCTGGATCGCGTACGGCGTCCCCAGGTCGAGAGCGCCCGCGTCGTCGAGTCGCGCCCGGACCTCGTCGGGCAGCACCAGGCCGGCCGCGGCCAGCGCCGTCTCGAGCTGGACTGCGGTGCGCCGAGGGCGGTCCGCGGGCGCGGTCCGGGTGGTCGGCCGGGGGCGGACGGTGGTGGACGCAGAACGTCCGCGGCCCCGGGCTTCCCCCGGGACCGCGGACGCGCTGCGGCTCAGGTCAGAGCTGGACGGTCTTGTTCTCGCCGCCGTCGTACGCCTCGCCGGTGACCTTCGACTTCACGAAGCTCATGACCGAGGCGACCTTGCCGCCCGGGGTGTCCCAGTATTCGGCGCTGTGGCCGTTGACCTTGATCAGGACGACGCTCGGGTCCTCGGGACCCTGCGGCAGCCAGGCCTCGACCCAGGAGTTCCACAGGTCCTTGGCCTTGGCCACGTCCTCGACGACCTCGGCCTCACCGTCGATCGAGATCCAGACGTCGCTGCTGCTGAGGGTGACGCCGACGTGCGGGTGGGTGGCGATGTGGGCCACGGCGCTGGAGCTGCGCTCGGCGAAGAACCACAGGTCCCCGTCGAACTCGACCTCCTGCTGCGCCATCGGGCGGCTGACGAAGTGGCCCTCGCCGTCCACGGTGGTGAACATCGCGATGTTGATGCCGCGGGCCAGCTCGGTCAGCTTGTTCAGGTCTCCATCGTGCTCTGCCATGGGGTTGTCCTCTCGAAAAGCGTCTACAGGTCTCGGGGCTCAAGGTACGCGCCCGGCCCGCGGGCCCGGCTCTCCCCCGGGCCCGACGGGGTCACCCGGCCCGGCGCCCGTCGGCGGCGGCACGGTGACAGGGTGGGGGCATGAGGATCGCCCTGGCCCAGATCGTCGCGGAGGCCGACCCGGGCGCCAACCTGGCGCAGGTGGAGCGTGAGACCGCCCGGGCGGCGGCCGCCGGGGCCGACCTCGTGGTGTTCCCCGAGGCCACCATGCGCGCCTTCGGCCGCTCCCTGACCGAGGTCGCCGAGCCCCTGGACGGCCCGTGGGCCGAGGGGGTCCGGGCGGTGGCCGCCCGGCACCGGGTGACGGTGGTCGTCGGGATGTTCACCCCCGCCACCGACGGGCGGGTCCGCAACACCCTGCTGGTCACCGGGCCGGGGGTGGAGGCGGCGTACGACAAGATCCACCTCTTCGACGCGTACGGCTTCCGCGAGTCCGACACCGTCGCCCCCGGGGAGGACCTCGTGGTGGTCGAGGTCGCGGGGGTCCGGGTCGGGGTGGCGGTCTGCTACGACCTGCGCTTCCCGGGGCTGTTCACCCGGCTGGCCGACCTGGGCGCCCAGGTGATCGCCCTTGGGGCGTCGTGGGGAGCCGGGCCCGGCAAGGTCGAGGCCTGGGAGGTGCTCGTCCGCGCCCGCGCGCTGGACAGCACGACGTTCGTGGCCGCCGCGGGACAGGCCGACCCGCGGACGGTCGGTCAGGTCCCGGCCGGCGCCGCGCCCACCGGGATCGGGCACAGCCTGGTGGCCGGTCCGACCGGGCTGGTGCTGGCCGCCGCGGGTGCGGGACCCGACCTGGTGGTGGTCGACGTCGACCCGGGCGAGCTCGACGCGGTCCGGGCCAGCCTGCCGGTGCTGGCCAACCGCCGGTTCTGAGCCGGCCACCCCGGAAAGTTGCCGCCAGTGGTGGTGATCAGCCCCATTCGACGGGGAACGGACCACTGGCGGCACATTTCCGGGGCCGAGCCCGCTGACCCGGGAGGTACCGTCGACGCATGCCGGACGCCAGCGAGATTCGGCGGCGCAAACGGCGCTGCAACAAGGCGGTCCTGGCCGGGGCCAGCCTGATGGCCACGGCCCTGATCATCGACACGCCCATCTTCGTCATCCGGGTGGTCACCACGGTGGCGGCCATCGTGGGGTTCTGCTTCGTGTCCTACGGCGTGCACGTCGGCTGGACCGTGTTCTACGACCGCGACAACGACGGCCCGTCCAGCTAGAACAGCCCCGCCGCCAGGCCCCGCCACAGCCGGCCGGGTCAGCCCTTGACCGACCCGGCCGCCATGCCCTCGACGATCTTGCGGTTGAAGAAGACGAACATCACCAGCGGCGGCACGGTCACCAGCAGGATGGTCGCGAACAGCAGGTTGTAGGAGGTGCTGAACTGGCTCTGGAAGTTCAGCAGCGTGACCTGGATGGTCGCGTTCTGGGTTCCGGGCAGGAAGTAGAGCGGGTTCTGGAAGTCGTTCCAGATGAAGACCGACTCCAAGATGATGACGGTCATCATCACCGAGCGCAGCACCGGGAAGATGACCCGGAAGAAGATCTGCACGGGGTTGGCCCCGTCGACCAGGGCCGCCTCGTCCAGCTCGCGGGGGACGCTGGCGATGAAGGCCCGGAAGAGCAGGATGCAGAACGGGAGCCCGTACGCGATCTCGATCAGGATCAGACCCGGCATCGTCTTGAACAGCCCGACGTTCTGCAGCACCCAGATGGTGGGCACGATGGCCGGCGGAACGATCAGACCGGCCAGTACCAGCCCGTTGATGAGGCCCGCGAGCCGGCCGGACCGGCGCTGCCAGACGTAGGCGACCATCGAGGCGAGAAAGACCAGGGCGCCCACACTGACGACGGTGAGGATCACGCTGTTGATGAAGGCGACGACCATCAGGTAGTCGCGGGCCGCGAAGGCCTGCGCCAGGTTGTCCAGCAACATGAAGTTCTTGGGCAACGAGAACTCGAGCAGGTTCGCCTCCACCCTGTCCTTGGACGCGATCAGGAAGACGAACAGGAACGGGATCAGGAAGAAGACGGCGGTCACCACGATGGACAGTCCGCCGACAGTCACTCCACGAAGATTCTTCATATTCCTCACACCTCTCCGCGGTTCAGCCAGCGGGTCAACGGGACGACGATGATCGTCACCAGCAGGAAGAGCACGACGCTGCCGGCGGTCGACAGACCGTAGAAGCCGGCCTGGTACTGCTTGTAGATCACCGAGGCGATCACGTCCGAGGCGAACCCCGGGCCCCCCTTGGTCATGGACCAGATCAGGTCGAAGGACCGCAGGCCGCCGATCAGTGACAAGGTGATGACCGAGGCCGTGGCCGGGCGGGCCAGCGGCAGCATGATGTTGCGGAAGACCTCCCACTTGCTGGCCCCGTCGACAGCGGCCGCCTCGTAGTACTCAGCGGGGATCGACACCAGGCCGGCGATGAAGATCACCGTGGCCAGCCCGACGCCCTTCCAGACGTCGACCAGACCGACCGAGATGAGGGCCAGGGACGGGTTGGTCAGCCAGCCCGG
>JAOPXW010000083.1 GCA_025964935.1 Friedmanniella sp.
GCCGGCGCCAGGCGCTCAGCCGCTCGCCCGGCGAGCCGTGCCGCGGGGGCAGCAGCTCGGGCGGGACCGCCGGCGGCTGGGGCCCGGTGCGCCAGGTGGCGGCGGAGTCCTGGCGCCAGTCCTCGCCCGCCGACCCGGTCCGGCCCGCGTACGGCGTCGGGCCCGGCATCGTCGCGGTCCCGTACGGCTCAGTCATCCTCGTCCTCCATCGCGCGGGCCACGACCCGCCGGTAGGCCGGGCTGGTGACCAGCAGGTCCTCGTGACGTCCGGTGACCGTGGCCCGACCCTCGACCAGCAGGACCACCCGGTCGGCGTGGTGCAGCAGCAGCGGCGAGACCGTGGTGACCACGGTGGTCCGACCGCGCCGGGCCGTCGCCAGCCGGGCGGCGACCAGGGCCTCGGTGTGCGCGTCGACCGCCGAGGTCGGCTCCACCAGCACGAGCACCGGCGGGTCGAGGCCCAGGACCCGGGCGAGCACCACGCGCTGACGCTGGCCGCCCGACAGACCGCGGCCGCGCTCGTCCACCCGGCCCTGCCAGCCGCCGTCCATGGCGCTGAACACGTCCTCCCCGGCGGCCGTGTGCAGGGCCGCCTCGGCCTGGTCCCGGGTCAGCCGACCGTGCGGGTCGACCGCGGTCTGCAGGGTGCCGGCGAAGACCTGGCTCGCGCTGTCGGAGACCACGACGTGTCGCCGGAGCTCGGCCAGCGGGAAGCGGGACAGGTCGGTGCCGCCCAGGGTGACCCCCCACGGCCGCTCCCCCAGCGCCCGCTCCCGCTCGGTCCGCTCGCGGCGCTGCTGCTGCTGCTCGAGCCGGGCCCGCCGGGCGGCCCGGCCGCGGAGTCCGTCGGTGGCCGTCAGGCTGAGCGGCTCGGTCTCGGCCGGCAGGTAGCGGCCCAACCGGTCGGCGAGGGCCGCGGAGTCGTCGGGCAGGGCGGAGACGACCACGGTCAGCTCGCCGGAGCGGGCGGTGAAGCCGGACACCTCGTCGTGCAGGTCGGCGTGCACGGGCAGCGGCTCCGGCCGGTCGGCCGGTCGCCACGGCGGCTGCTGCTCCAGCACCGCCACCGCCTTGCGGGCCGACACGACGGACCGGATCCACTTCTGGACCAGCTCGAAGAGGGTCTGGATGGGCCAGACCATGAAGACGGCGTACCCGAAGAAGCTGACCAGCTGACCGACGCTGAGCCGTCCGGCGAGCACCTCGCGGGCGCCCAGCCAGGTCAGCGTGACCAGGAACAGCCCGGCCAGGCCCACACTGAGGGCGTCGATCGCGGCCTGCCAGACCCCGGCCGCCACCCCGGCCCGCCGGGTCGACTGGGACTGCCCGACGTAGTTGCGGGCGAAGGTCCGCTCGCCGCCGATCCCGCGCAGGATCCGCAGCCCGGCCACGATGTCGGTGGCCAGCGAGGTCAGGTCGGAGGACCGGGACCGCTCGACCTCCTCCCGGCGCTGCAGCGGTCGCAGCAGCGGGAGCGAGAAGGCCACGATCAGCGGCGCCGCCACCAGCACCACCAGGCCCAGCCGGAGCGAGGTGGTCAGGACCAGCCCGGCCACCACCAGATAGCTCATCAGGGCCCCGGCCGACCGCGCGATGACCTCGGTGAGGGCACCGAACTCGTCGGTGTCGCTGGAGGAGACGCTGAGCACCTCCCCCGTCGGGGTGCGCTGCGGCAGCACGTGCCCGAGCTGCGCGGTCTTGCGGGTGACCAGCTTCATCGGGCCGTACATGCCCACCAGCCAGCCGCGGACGACGTAGGTGTGGCTGAGCACCCCGGCCGCACCGCCGACCAGGACCAGCCCCAGCATGACCAGGCTCAGCCAGCCGACGGCCCCGAGGTCCCGGGCCAGGATCCCGTCGTCCACGACCCGGCCGACGACGTACGGGCCGACCGCACCCGGCAGCCAGGTCAGGACGGCGAGCAGGGCGCCGACCCCGAGCAGCGGGGCCTGCTGGGCGAGCAGCCAGACCAGGAACCGTACGGGGGTGCGGGTGTCCGGGTCGGAGAAGTCCCGCCGCGACCGGGCCCTCCCCGTGCGCGCCGGCCTGCGGGAGGGCGCGCCCGTCCGTGCGGCGGCCTGCCCATCGTGGAGGGGAGACGCGGCCGCGACGTCGAAGTCCGGGACCACCGGAGGGAAGTCGTGCATGACCTGGTCACTCTAGGTCGCGCCTCTGACACTCGGCACCCGGTTTTCCGGCCCGGCGGCCGTCCGGGGCCGGGCGCGAGGCTCGGGCGGCGCACCTAGGATCTTCCCCATGACCACTGACCCCAACGCCGCCGCTGACGAGTCCGCCAACGCCCCGCAGGGGATCGCCGGGGCCACCGAGGACGGCCGCGTCTACGTCGTGACCCCGACCGCGATGGCCGTCGAGGGCCCGCCGACCGAGGAGCCGGAGGCCCCGGGCACGGCGACGTCGGTGACCAACATGGTCGAGGAGCCGGCCAAGGTGATGCGGATCGCGACCATGATCCGGCAGCTGCTGGCCGAGGTGAAGTCGGCGCCGCTGGACGACGCCAGCCGGGTTCGGATGCGGTCCATCCACCAGACCTCGATCAGCGAGCTCAAGGACGGCCTGGCCCCCGAGCTCGTCGAGGAGCTGGAGCGGATCGCGCTGCCCTTCTCCGACGAGGTGACCCCCAGCGACGCCGAGCTCCGGATCGCGCAGGCGCAGCTGGTGGGCTGGCTGGAGGGCCTGTTCCACGGCATCCAGACCGCCCTGTTCGCCCAGCAGATGGCCGCCCGGGCGCAGCTGGAGCAGGCCCACCGCGCCCTGCCGGCGGGCAGCCCGCCGGGCCACCCGCCGACCGCGGCACCCGGCCCGAGCGGCAACTCGGGGATGTACCTGTGACCCGTCCGGCGCGACGCCGGACCTGAGGGAGGGGGAGGCGCCACCCCGCGCGGTGTGGGAACCGGACCGCGTCCGGCTGCGTCCCAGAGGAGGCCTGTCCGACGAGACCTCCTGGAGAACCCGATGGCGCCTCACCCGCACCCTGCGACCAGCCGTACGGCTCGACGTCTGGGAGTCCACCCCGCCGACCCGACCCCCGGTCCTGCCGCCCTCCCCGCGCGGACCGGCTGCCTGGAGCAGCCGGAGGTGTTCCAGCACCCACTGCTGGAGGAGCCGCCCACCGGCTCGGCCGGCGTCGCGGACCGCGCCCAGGCCCGGCGGCTGACCGCCCGGGCCGCGGGGGTCTGCGCGGGCTGCCCGCTCCGGGCCCCGTGCCTCTACCGGGCCGTGGTCGAGGTCGACATCTCCGGGTTCGTCGCGGGCACCACCGCCCGTCAGCGGGCCGCGATTCGCGGCCGACTGGGGATGGGGGTGGCCCGGGAGGACTTCGACACCCTGGCCGGGATCACCGGAGCGCACCGTCAGGTGGACCACGCCGAGGTGCTCCGGGTCCGGGCGGCGAACCCGTCGGACAGTCTCGAGACCCTGGCGCACCGGCTCGGCTGCTCGCTGTCCACGGTCAAGCGGCACCTACGGCGGGAGCGGCGGGAGCCGTCGGCGCCGACGATCCCGGTGGCCCGGCCCACCGCCGACCAGGTGGCTGACACCGCCCGGCAGGTGCTGGGCGGCGGTCGGCGTCAGGCGGCCTGACCGGCGTACGGCGGGGTCAGGCGAACCAGCGGCTCAGCTCGGCGACGGGGCCGCCGTCGGCGAACCGGTCCGTGACCGCGTTGGCGGCCTGCCGGACCTCCTCGGGCGCGTCCCCGATGGCCACGCCCCGGCCGGCCCAGCGGAGCATCTCGATGTCGTTGCGGCCGTCGCCGAAGGCGAGCACGTCCTCGGCCCGGACGCCGAGGTCGGCGGCCACCTCGGCCAGGGCGGTGGCCTTGTTGACCCCCGCGGGGGCGATGTCCAGCCAGGCGGACCAGCCGACGAAGTAGGTGACCCCGTGCAGACCGAGGTGGCTCGCCAGGGCCAGGAAGTCCTGGTCGGAGCGGGTCGGGTCGCGCAGGATGACGCGGGTCACGGGCCGGGAGCCGAGCTCCGCGGTGTCCTCGATGATCATCTCCCCGGTCAGGTCACCGCCGGGGAAGTGGTCGTTCAGGCGGTAGCCGCGACCGATCTCCTCGACCGCGATCAGGGTGCCGGGCGCGAACTCCTCCACCCGGGCGATCACGTCCCGAGGGTCGAAGGTGATGGCCTTGACGATCTCCTGCGGCGGGTAGTGCACGATCACCGCCCCGTTGGAGCAGACGGACTTGCCGGGCGGCAGACCCAGCAGGTCCACCACCTCCTGGGTGCCGTGCCAGGACCGACCCGTGGCCAGCACGACCGGGACGCCTGCGGACACCACCGCCGCCACGGCGTCGCGGACCGGGTCCGGCATCACCCCGTCGTGGTCGACGACCGTGCCGTCCACGTCGAAGGCGACCAGCCGGGGCCGCCAGCCCAGGTCCCGCCCGCCCAGATCCCGCCCGGCGAGGTCCCGCCCGCCCACGGTCACCGCGGAACCAGGGCTTCGCGGCCGCCGAGGAAGGGCCGCAGCGCCTGCGGAACCGTGACCGAGCCGTCGGCCTGCTGGTGGTTCTCCAGGATCATGATGATCGTCCGGGTCATCGCGCACAGCGTGCCGTTCAGGGTCGCGACAGGTCCGGTGCCGCCGGGGAAGCGGGCCCGGATGTTCAGCCGCCGGGCCTGGAACTCGGTGCAGTTCGAGGTGGAGGTGATCTCCCGGTAGCGCTCCTGGGTCGGCAGCCAGGCGTAGCAGTCGAACTTGCGCGCCGCGCTCAGCCCGAGGTCGCCCCCGGCCAGCTCGAGCACCTGGAAGGGGATCTCCAGGGCGGTGATGAAGTCCTTCTCCCACTGCAGCAGCCGGCGGTGCTCGGCGTCGGCGTCGGCCGGGTCGCAGAACACGAACATCTCCACCTTGTCGAACCAGTGCACGCGGAAGATGCCGCGGGTGTCCTTGCCGTGCGACCCGGCCTCCTTGCGGTAGCTCGGGCTGTAGCCGGCGTAGCGCAGCGGCAGGCTGGCCGCGTCCAGGATCTCGTCGGAGTGGTACGCCGCCAGCGGCACCTCTGCGGTCCCCACGAGGTAGAGGTCGTCGTCGGGCAGGTGGTAGACGTCCTGAGCGGCCTGGCCGAGGAAGCCGGTGCCCTCCATGGCCGACGGCTTGACCAGGGCGGGCGGGATGATCGGGGTGAAGCCGTTGGCCAGCGCGGTGCTCATGGCCAGGTTCAGCAGGGCAAGCTCGAGCTCGGCCCCCTGCCCGGTCAGGTAGTAGAACCGCGAGCCCGACACCTTGGCGCCCCGCTCGACGTCGATGGCCTTGAGCAGCTGCCCCAGCTCGAGGTGGTCGCGCGGGGTGAAGCCCTCGGCGGCGAAGTCCCGGGGCGAGCCGATCGTCTCGAGGACGACGTAGTCGTCCACACCACCCTCGGGAACGCCGTCGGAGACCAGGGTGCCGACCTGCTTCAGCAGCCCCTCGTACGCCGCCCCGGCCTCGTTCTGGGCG
>JAOPXW010000146.1 GCA_025964935.1 Friedmanniella sp.
CGGGCCCGCAGTGCGGCCAGGGCCAGGCCCTCGATCTCGACCCGGGCCCGGGCCCGACGGCGGAGCGCGTACGCCCCGGTGCTGCGCTGGTGGTCGGCGAAGGCCTCGATCCGGTCCAGCAGCTCCGCGATCCCCTGGCCCTCCTGGGCGACCAGGGTCAGCACCGGCGGCTTCCACTCCCCCGGGCTCCGCGAAGCGAGGCCGATCATGGACCGCAGCTCGCGGACCAGCGACTGCGCCCCCTCCCGGTCGGCCTTGTTGACCACGAACAGGTCGCCGATCTCGAGCACCCCGGCCTTGGCCGCCTGGACGGCGTCGCCCATCCCCGGAGCGAGCAGGACCACGGTGGTGTCGGCCAGCCCGACCACCTCCACCTCCGACTGGCCCACACCCACCGTCTCGACCAGCACGTGGTCACAGCCGGCCGCGTCGAGCACCCGCAGGGCCTGCGGGGTCGCCACCGACAAACCGCCGAGGTGTCCCCGGGTGGCCATCGACCTGATGAAGACCTGCGGGTCCAGTGCGTGCTCCTGCATCCGGATCCGGTCGCCGAGGACGGCCCCGCCGGTGAAGGGGGAGCTCGGGTCCACCGCCAGCACCCCCACCCGGTGGCCACGACGCCGCAGCTCGCGGACCAGCGCGTTGGTGGTGGTGGACTTTCCGACCCCGGGCGGGCCGGTCAGCCCGATGACGTGCGCCGTCCCCGGCTCCTTCGCCAGACCCGCCATCAGCGCGGGGAGCGACGGGGAGCCGTTCTCGACCAGGGTGACCGCCCGGGCCACGGCCCGGGGCAGCCCGGCTCGGACCCCGGTCAGCAGACGGTTCAGCGCGTCGCCCTCGCCCCTCACGCGCTCACCCCTCCCGCCCGGCGTACGCGTCCGGGGTCGACTGTCGGCCCAGTCTGGCACTGTGGTCGCATGAGCGAGCAGAGCGCCGTCCCGGGCGGACCCGCGGCGGTCGGTGGCCTCCGCACCCTGGGCATCGACCACGTCGGCGTGGCCGTGCCCGACCTCGACGAGGCCGTGGAACGCTACCGGGGCCTGGGGCTCGAGGTGTCCCACCGCGAGGAGAACCCGGCGATGGGTGTCCAGGAGGCCATGCTCAGCTCGCCGACCGGCGTCGGCACCGAGCTGCAGCTGGTGGCCCCGCTGGGGCCCCACTCCGCCATCGGCCGCTTCCTGGACCGCTCCGGACCCGGGCTCCAGCACCTGGCCCTGCGGGTGGCCGACGTCGACGACGCGGCGCGAACGCTCCGCGGTCGCGGACTCCGGCTGCTTTATGATGCACCGAGGATCGGGACCCGCGGCACCAGGATCAACTTCGTGCACCCCAAGGACTGCGGTGGGGTCCTGATCGAGCTGGTCGAGCAGGTGGACGCCGTCTGAGGTCCGGCACCGAGGTGCCGGTGGGCAGCGCCACGGTTGGGGCAGACAGACCAGGCAGGACGAACCAGGAGGATCTCTACGGTGAGCGCATCTGACAACACGGGCCTCGGCCTGTTCGACGACGCGGCGAGTGCGGCAGGCAACTTCCCCAGCTCCCTGCGCGGATACGACCGGAACGCGGTGGACGAGTACGTCCGGACGCTGGAGGGCAGCGTCGTGCAGTCCCGGCGGCACGCGGCCGAGCTGGAGCAGCAGCTGGCCTCGCTCCGGACCCGGGTGGACGAGCTGCAGGCCGACCGGCCCGGCCCCGACGAGATCGACTACACCAACCTCGGCGGTCGGGCGAACGAGATCCTGCGGCTGGCCGAGGAGCAGGCCCGCGACCTGACCGAGAACGCCACCGTGGATGCGGAGCGGGCCCGGGAGCAGGCCCGCCGCGAGGCCGACCTGATCCGCGAGCGCGCGTTCCGCGACGGTGACGCCATCCGCTCCGGCGGCAGCACCGAGATCGACGACCTGCGTCGTCAGCTGCACGCCGAGGTGGCCGCCCAGGTGGAGAAGGCGCAGGCCGAGTGCGAGGCCCTGGTCGACGCGGCCCGCCGCCAGGCGGAGGCTCTCCGTCGCCAGGGTGAGCACGAGGTGCAGACCCTGCGCCAGGACGCCTACCTGGACAGCGAGAACCTGCGCCGCACGACCGAGCGCGAGGCGGCCGAGGCCCGACTGCACACGGCTGAGGAGCGCGAGTCGGGCCTGGCCGAGATCAAGCGGGCCCACGACGAGGCCGCGGCCCAGAGCGCGGCCCTGCTGGCCGAGGCCACCCAGCACAGCGCCGAGTCGGCCGCCCGTCTGGACACCGACATCGCCGAGGCCGCCCGGATCCGGGCCGAGGCCGTCGCCGAGGCGGAGCGGGTCAAGATGGAGGCCCTGGCCGAGGCCGAGGACCGGGTCGGGACGGCCAAGAAGCAGGCCGCGGCGATCAGCGAGCGGACCCAGAAGGAGTTCGCCTGGCGCAAGCAGCAGCTGCGTCGCGAGACCGACCTGCTCTCCCAGCGGAAGAAGGCCGTGCTCGGGCAGCTCGCGAGCCTGTCCGAGCTCGCCCAGCAGGGCTCCAGCGGCTTCCCCGACCTGGACGACCTCGACACCGGCGAGGAGGACGACAACGACTACACCGTCATGTCCCCCGCCCCGACCGAGCATGCCGACGCCGCCCCGGGCCACCACGAGGAGGACGACCCCACCGACGACGGACGGCCCGGCGAGGACCGGCTGGAGGTGGACGGCGACGCCACGGTGGTCGTCTCCCCCTCCGACGTCCCCGCCGGCACGTCGCGGCGGCCGGGCGCCTAGCCCGACGACCGGGGACACGGGGGCATGGTGAGCACGACGCAGACCGGTGGCTGGGCGGCTGAGGGAACTTTCCCCTCCGCGCGCCGCGGCTACGACCGCGCAGCGGTGGACGAGGCCGTCTCGCGGCTCCGGTCCCAGCTGGGGCACCTGCAGCAGCAGGCCGACTCCCTGGCGCAGGACAACCGGCGGCTGCACGAGGACCTGGGTCAGGCGAACACGCGGGCCGCCCAGGTCGACTACTCCGGGCTGGGGGGCCGGGCCCAGGAGATCCTGCGGATCGCCGAAGAGCAGGCCCGGGACGTGACCCTGCGGGCCGAGCAGGACGCCGACCAGCTGGCCGAGGCGACCGAGACCGAGACCGAGCGGCTGCGGGCCGCGACCACGACGGAGCTGGCCGAGCTGCGGTCGGCCCAGCTGGCCGAGCTGGCCGGCCTACGGGCGCAGGGCCAGTCCGACGCCGCCGCCCTGGTCGAGCGGGCCCGGGCCGAGTCGGCCGAGCTGCAGGCGGCCGGGCGGCTGTAC
>JAOPXW010000100.1 GCA_025964935.1 Friedmanniella sp.
TGCTCGCCGCTGACGCCGTGCAGAAGGTCGGCAACGGCCACCCGGGCACCGCCATGAGCCTCGCGCCCGTGGCGTACCTGCTGTTCCAGAAGATCATGCGGCACAACCCCGCCGACTCGCACTGGCCCGGCCGCGACCGCTTCGTGCTGTCCTGCGGGCACTCGAGCCTGACCCTCTACATCCAGCTCTACCTCGGTGGCTTCGGCCTCGAGCTCGACGACCTCAAGGCCCTGCGCACCTGGGGCTCCGCAACCCCGGGTCACCCGGAGTACGGCCACACCGACGGCGTCGAGATCACCACCGGCCCGCTGGGCCAGGGCATCGCCAACGCCGTGGGCATGGCGATGGCCGCCCGCCGCGAGCGCGGCCTGCTCGACCCCGACGCCGCCCCCGGCGCGTCGCCGTTCGACCACCAGATCTACTGCCTGGCCTCCGACGGCGACATCGAGGAGGGCATCACCTCCGAGGCGTCCTCGCTGGCCGGCACCCAGCGGCTGGGCAACCTGACGCTGATCTACGACCACAACCACATCTCGATCGAGGACGACACCAACATCGCCCTGACCGAGGACACCGCGATGCGCTACGAGGCGTACGGCTGGCACGTGCAGTCGGTGGACTGGACCAACGGCGAGACGCACTACGAGGAGAACATCGCCGCGCTGCAGGACGCCGTGACCGCCGCCCGCGAGGTCACCGACCGGCCCAGCTTCATCAGCCTGCGCACCGTCATCGGCTACCCGGCCCCCAAGCTGCAGAACACCGGCAAGGCCCACGGGTCCGCGCTCGGCAAGGACGAGATCGCCGCGACCAAGGTCCTCCTCGGTTTCGACCCCGAGCAGACCTTCGAGGTGTCCGACGAGGTCATCGGCCACACCCGTGAGCTGCTGGAGCGCGGCAAGGCCGCCCAGGACGAGTGGCAGCAGGGCTTCGACTCCTGGGCCACCGCCAACCCCGACGCCAAGGCGCTCTACGACCGGATGGTCGCCAACGAGCTGACCCCGGGCTGGGAGGACGCCCTGCCGTCCTTCCCCGCCGACCCGAAGGGCATCGCCACCCGGGCCGCCTCGGGCAAGGTCCTGACGGCGCTGGCCCCGGCCATGCCCGAGCTGTGGGGTGGCTCGGCCGACCTCGCGGAGTCCAACAACACGACTCCCGAGGGCGAGCCCAGCTTCCTGCCCACGGACCGCCAGACCAAGATGTTCTCCGGCGGCCCGTACGGCCGGGTGTTGCACTTCGGCATCCGTGAGCACGCCATGGGCGCGATCATGAACGGCATCAAGGTGCACGGGGGGACCCGCCCGTACGGCGGCACCTTCCTCACCTTCAGCGACTACATGCGCGGCGCCGTCCGGCTGTCGGCCCTGATGCGGGTGCCGGTCACCTACGTCTGGACCCACGACTCGATCGGGCTCGGCGAGGACGGTCCGACCCACCAGCCGATCGAGCACGTGGCCGCGCTGCGGGTCATCCCGGGTCTGGACGTCGTCCGCCCGGCGGACGCCAACGAGACCGCGGCCTGCTGGGCCGCCATCCTGAAGAACGGCGACCGGCCCGCCGGGCTCATCCTGAGCCGGCAGAACCTGCCGATCGTGCCCCGCGGCGAGGACGGCTTCGCCGACACCTCGGGGGTCGCCAAGGGCGCGTACGTGCTCAAGGACGCCGAGGGCACCCCCGACGTCGTGCTGATCGCCACCGGCTCGGAGGTCCAGCTCGCGGTGGAGGCCCAGGCCACGCTCGCGGCCGAGGGCATCCAGGCCCGGGTGGTCTCGATGCCGTGCCGTGAGTGGTTCGACGAGCAGGACCAGGCCTACCGCGACTCCGTCATCCCCCCGTCGATCAAGGCCAGGGTCAGCGTCGAGGCCGGCGTCAGCGCCGGGTGGCGCGACCTGGTCGGCGACGCCGGTCGGATCATCAGCATCGACCACTACGGCGCCAGCGCCTCCGGGGCCAAGCTCTTCGAGGAGTTCGGCTTCACCGGGGCCACGGTCGTCGCGGCGGCGAAGGAGAGCCTGGCGGCTTCGAGCTCCAACGACGCGCCGACCCACCGGGCCGCCAGCGGCCCCAAGACCACCGGCGACCAGCAGCCCGACGCCGGCGTCACCATCAGCTAATGCGCGACCCGAGAAGAAGGAACCGACCATGACCGACCGCCTGAAAGAACTCTCCGACGCCGGCGTCTCCATCTGGCTCGATGATCTGTCCCGGGAGCGCATCAACTCGGGCAACCTCGCCGAGCTGGCCCAGAGCTCCTCGGTCGTCGGGGTGACCACCAACCCGACCATCTTCGCCTCCGCCCTGGCCAAGGGGGAGCAGTACGACGACCAGGTGAGGGAGCTGGCGGCCCTGGACTCCAGCACCGCCGACGCCATCAAGGCCATCACCACCGACGACGTGCGCAACGCCTGCGACATCTTCCTGCCCGTCTACAACGCCACCGGCGGGGCGGACGGGCGGGTGTCGATCGAGGTCGAGCCCGGTCTCGCCATGGACACCGCCGGCACGACCGCTGAGGCGGCCGACCTGTGGAAGATCGTCGACCGGCCCAACGCGCTGATCAAGATCCCGGCCACCAAGCCGGGTCTGCCCGCCATCACCTCGACCATCGCGGAGGGCATCAGCGTCAACGTGACCCTGATCTTCGCGCTGGAGCGCTACCGGGGGGTCATCGACGCCTACCTGAGCGGTCTGGAGCAGGCCGCGGCCAACGGCCACGACCTCAGCCAGATCCACTCCGTGGCCTCGTTCTTCGTGTCCCGGGTCGACAGCGAGATCGACAAGCGGCTCGACGCCGTCGGGTCGCCGGAGGCGGCCGCCCTGAAGGGCAAGGCCGCCATCGCCAACGCCCGGCTCGCGTACGCCCTGTACGAGGAGGAGTTCAGCTCCGAGCGCTTCGCGGCCCTGAAGGCCAAGGGTGCCAACCGGCAGCGGCCCCTGTGGGCCTCGACCGGGGTCAAGGACCCGGCCTACCGCGACACGATGTACGTCACCGACCTGGTGGTGGCCAACACGGTGAACACCATGCCGGAGAAGACGATGCATGCCTTCGCCGACCACGGCGAGGTCAAGGGCGACCAGGTGAGCGGGACCGAGGCCGACGCCCAGCAGGTCCTCGACTCGCTCGAGGCCGTCGGCATCTCCTACGACGACGTGGTCGACGTGCTGGAGCGCGAGGGCGTGGAGAAGTTCGACGCTTCCTGGGATGAGCTGGTCGAGACCGTCCGGACGGCCCTCGACGAGGCCAAGCAGGGCAAGGCCCGCCCCGGCTCCGGGGCCGACCCGGTCAAGAGCACCGACGTCTGACCGGTCGACGCCTCCGGGTGTCGACCACGAGCACGGCTAGCCCCGAGGACCGTCGGCCCACCGGCCGGCGGTCCTCGGCGTCTCCGCCGTCCCGGGCCGTGACCCGGCGACGAGCAACCCCACCCAGGACGAGAGGGAACACAGATGAGCGAGCAGAGCGGCGTGACGCCGGAGATCCTGGTGCACCCCGACGCCGACAGCGTGGCCGAGGCGCTGGCCACCCGGCTGAGTGCCCGACTGGCGGAGCTGCAGCGCACGGGTGCCGCCCCCGCGGTGGCCCTGACCGGCGGCCGGATCGCGACCAAGGCGTACGAGCGGCTGGCCGTCGAGGGCTCCGCCTCGCCGGTCGACTGGTCCCGGGTCGACCTGTGGTGGGGGGATGAGCGCTTCGTCACCGCGACGGACGCGGACCGCAACGCCCAGCAGGCCCTCGACCTGCTGGCCGAGCCGCTCCGGCTGGACCCGCAGCGCATCCACGAGATGCCGGCGTCCGACGGCGGTCTCGACCTCGACCGGGCTGCCGAAAGCTACCAGACCGAGCTCGGCGACACCATCTTCGACGTCTGCCTGCTCGGGATGGGTCCCGACGGGCACGTCGCCTCGATCTTCCCCGAGCACCCGTCCTCGTACGCCGCGGGCGACGTGATCGCGGTGCGCGCCTCGCCCAAGCCGCCGCCGGAGCGCATCAGCCTCACCCTGGCCGTCATCAACCGGTCGCGCGAGGTCTGGTTCGTGGTCAGCGGCGCGGACAAGGCCGCCGCGGCCCGGATGGCCCTGATGGGGGCCGGACCGGTGCAGGTGCCGGCCGGCGGGGTCGCGGGTCGGCAGCGCACCCTGTGGCTGATGGACGTCGCCGCCGCCTCCGAGCTGCCGGCGGACCTGGCCCAGCACGGCGTCATCTGACCCGAGGCCCTGTCGTCCCCGACCCGGGTCACCGGGGCCGGGAACGACGAGGCCCGCGTCCGCCGGAGCGGACGCGGGCCTGGTCGAGCCGGGATCAGTAGATGACGTCCCCGCGGGCCCGACGGTCCCGGAGCGCCTGCAGAGCCTCGCTCAGGATGTCGGCCGCCTCGGACTCGGAGCGACGCTCCTTGACGTAGGCCAGGTGGGTCTTGTAGGGCTCGATCTTCGGCGGGGGCGGCGGGTTGTCGGAGTCCAGGTTGGCCGGCAGTCCGCACCGCGGGCAGTCCCAGGTGGCCGGGATCGCCGCATCCGCCGCGAAGGCGGGCCGCGTCTCGTGCGCGTGCGCGCAGAAGTAGGACACGTACAGGCGGGGAGCGGCGTCGCCGCGCTCGGCCTCGCCCATCGGGCCCGCGCCCACTCGGCTGCCACGGATAGCACTGCCACCAGCCACGTTATATCTCCCTCATTGATCTCTCGGGTGCCGACTCGGCATCGGGGGAAGCGCCCCTCAGGCGCTGAGCTTGTACAGCAGACCCAGGGCCACGATGGCCGCAAGCCAGACCACGCCGATGATGATGGTCAACCGGTCCAGGTTCCGCTCCGCCACCGACGACCCACCCATCGACGAGGAGATCCCACCTCCGAAGAGGTCGGACAGACCACCACCGCGACCCTTGTGCATCAGCACGAAGAGGGCCAGCGCGATGCTGGTGACGGTGAGCACGATCGAGAAGATCATGATCGGGACCGTCATCAACGGCAGGAGGAAAATCACGGACGTAGCCTAACTCAGGAACTCGGGGAACCGGTACGACTGGCTCAGACGGCGGGCAGGTCGTAGAACCGCGCGATGGCCGAGAACTCGTCCACCACCAGGCTCGCGCCACCGACCAGGCAGCCGTCGACGTCGGGCTGGGCCATGATGGTCGCCACGTTGCCGGACTTCACCGAGCCGCCGTAGAGGACGCGCACGGACTCGGCGACGGTGCCGTCGTAGAGCTCCGCGATCCGTGCGCGGATGGCCCCGCACACCTCCTGGGCGTCCTCGGGGGTGGCGACCTCGCCGGTGCCGATGGCCCAGACGGGCTCGTAGGCCACGACCAGGGACGCGACCTGCTCCCCGGTCAGGTCGGCCAGCGCGCCGTCGACCTGCGCGAGGGTGTACGAGACCTGGTCGCCGGCCTTGCGGACGTCCAACCCCTCCCCGACGCAGACGATGGGAACGACCCCGCCCGAGAGCGCCTTCTTGGTCTTGGCGTTGACCAGAGCGTCGTCCTCGTGGTGGTACTCACGGCGCTCGGAGTGACCCACAGCGACGTAGCCGCACTTGAGCTTGGCCAGCATCTCGACCGAGATCTCACCGGTGTAGGCCCCGGAGTCGTGGCTGGAGACGTCCTGTGCCCCGTACCCCAGCTTGAGCCGGTCCCCCTCGATCAGCGTCTGGACGGTCCGCAGGTCGGTGAACGGGACCAGGACCACGACCTCCGACTTGGCGGCGTCGTGACGCTTGTCGTCCAGCGTCCAGGCGAGCTTCTGCACCAGGCCGACGGCCTCGACGTGGTTGAGGTTCATCTTCCAGTTGCCGGCCATCAAGGGCTTGCGTGCCACGAGCGTTCCTCAGTTCTCTTCGAGTACGGCAAGCCCGGGCAGGGTCTTGCCTTCCAGGTATTCCAGGCTGGCGCCGCCGCCGGTGGAGATGTGGCCGAACGCGTCGTCGGCGAAGCCGAGGTCGCGGACCGCCGCCGCGGAGTCACCGCCGCCGACCACCGACAGGCCGTCGACCTCGGTCAGCGCCTGGGCCACGGCCCGGGTGCCGCCGGCGAAGGACTCCCACTCGGCCACCCCCATCGGGCCGTTCCAGAAGACGGTTCGGGCCGCCGCGATGGCCGCCGCGAACGCCTTGGCCGACTCGGGGCCGATGTCCAGGCCGATCTGGTCGGCCGGGATCGCGTCCGCCGCCACCACCGTGGGCGGGGAGTCGGCCTTGAACTCGGGGGCCACCACGATGTCGGTGGGCAGCAGGATCTGCTTGCCGCTGGCCGCGGCCTGGTCCAGGTAGCCCTTGACCGTGTCGATCTGGTCCGCCTCCAGCAGGCTGGCCCCGACCTCGTGGCCCTGGGCGGCGAGGAAGGTGAAGACCATCCCGCCCCCGATGACCAGGGTGTCGGCGGTGTTCATCAGGTTGGCGATGACGGCCAGCTTGTCCGAGACCTTGGCCCCGCCGAGGACCACCACGTACGGCCGGGCCGGGTCCTGGGTCAGGCGCTGCAGCACCTCGACCTCGCCCTTGACCAGCCCCCCGCCGGCGTGCGGCAGCCGCTGGGCCAGGTCGTAGACCGAGGCCTGCTTGCGGTGCACGACCCCGAAGCCGTCGGAGACGAAGACGTCGCCGAGGGCGGCGTAGCGGTCGGCCAGCGCCCCGCGTACGGCTTCGTCCTTGGACTCCTCGCCGGGCTCGTAGCGCACGTTCTCCAGCAGCGCGACGTCACCGTCGGCGAGGGCGGCGACCGTGGCCTGCGCCGACTCCCCGACCACGTCGGAGGCCAGGGTCACCTCGGTGCCGAGCAGCTCGGAGAGCCGCGCGGCGGCGGGGGCGAGCGAGTACTTGGGGTTGACCTCACCCTTGGGCCGACCGAGATGGGCGAGCACGACGACCTTCGCCCCGGCCTCGCGCAGCTGGTTGATGGTCGGGAGCGACGCGCGGATCCGCCCGTCGTCGGTGATGGTGCCACCGTCCAGCGGCACGTTGAGGTCGCAGCGGATGAGCACCCGCTTGCCCCGGAGGTCACCCAGGTCGGCAACAGACTTCACGGTCGGTCCTTTCGGGAACGAAGACGGCGGTGGCCGGGCCACCCGGGGTCGAGCCGTGCTCCCCGGGGCCTGCGGGCCGATGCGGCGCCGACCCCCGGACGGACCGGGGGCCGACGCACGGCATCAGGAGGTCAGAGCGACTTGCCGACCAGGTTGACGAGGTCGACGAGGCGGTTCGAGTAGCCCCACTCGTTGTCGTACCAGCCGACGACCTTGACCTGGTTGCCGATGACCTTGGTGAGGCCCGAGTCGAAGATGCAGGAGCTCGGGTCGGTCACGATGTCGGAGGAGACGATCGGGTCCTCGGTGTAGAGCAGGTAGCCCTTGAGGGGACCCTCCGCCGCGCCCTTGATGGCGGCGTTGACCTCTTCGGCGGTGGTCTCGCGACCGGCCTCGATGGTCAGGTCGGTGGCCGAGCCCGTGGGCACCGGGACGCGCAGGGCGTAGCCGTCGAGCTTGCCCTTGAGCTGCGGGAGCACCAGGCCGATGGCCTTGGCGGCACCGGTCGAGGTGGGGACGATGTTCAGGGCCGCGGCACGCGCCCGACGCAGGTCGGAGTGCGGGCCGTCCTGCAGGTTCTGGTCCTGGGTGTAGGCGTGGATCGTGGTCATCAGACCCTTGACGATGCCGAACTCGTCGTCCAGCACCTTGGCCATCGGGGCCAGGCAGTTCGTGGTGCAGGAGGCGTTGGAGATGATGTGGTGCGAGGCGGGATCGTAGTCGCCGTCGTTGACCCCCATGACCACGGTGAAGTCGTCGTTCTTGGCCGGGGCCGAGATGATGACCTTCTTCGCGCCGCCGTCCAGGTGGGCCTTCGCCTTGGTGCCGTCGGTGAAGAAGCCGGTGGACTCGATGACGATGTCCGCGCCGATCTCACCCCAGGGGAGCTTGGCGGGGTCGCGCTCGGCGAAGGACTTGATCAGGTGGTCGCCGACCTGGATGCCGCCGTCGACCACGGAGACGGGCTGGCCGAGGCGGCCGAGGATCGAGTCGTACTTGAGCAGGTGGGCCTGGGTGTCGTCGGAACCCAGGTCGTTGAAGGCAACGACCTCGACGTCAGCGCCGGAGGCCTGAACCGCCCGGAAGAAGTTACGGCCGATGCGGCCAAAGCCGTTGATGCCAACACGTACGGTCATGAATGCGATCTCCTTCGGCTGAGAGTGCCCCGGTTGGGGGGCCTTCGGACACCTTAACCAACTTCGTCACAGCCCGTTACGACCGCCCGACGACTGGTCTGATACCAGTTTCTTCCTGGTTACATCCACGTCCCCGAGCCGTTGCCGAAGCCCTGCGACACGCCGCCGACTCGCCGCCCAGCGAGGGGTCAGTCCGCGTCCTCGAGCATCTCGGCGCTCAGACTCGCCTCGGTGTTGGGCACCCCGAGCTCGGCCGCGCGCTTGTCCGCGGTGGCCAGCAGCCGACGGATCCGACCGGCCACGGCGTCCTTGGTCAGCTGCGGGTTGTGCAGCTGGCCGAGCTCCTCGAGGCTGGCCTGCTTGTTCTCGACCCGGAGCACCCCAGCCGCCTTGAGGTGATCGGGCACGTCCTCGCCCAGGATCTCCAGGGCCCGTTCGACGCGGGCTCCGGCGGCGACGGCGGCGCGGGCGGAGCGGCGCAGGTTGGCGTCGTCGAAGTTGGCGAGCCGGTGGGCCGAGGCCCGGACCTCGCGGCGCATCCGGCGCTCCTCCCAGGCCATCAGGGACTCGTGGGCACCCAGCCGGGTGAGCAGCGCGGCGATGGCGTCGCCGTCGCGGACGACCACCCGGTCGACGGCGCGGACCTCGCGGGCCTTGGCCGGGATGCCCAGCCGCCGAGCCGCCCCCACCAGGGCCAGCGCCGCCTCGGGACCGGGGCAGGTGACTTCGAGGGCCATCGACCGGCCGGGCTCGGTCAGCGAGCCGTGGGCCAGGAAGGCGCCGCGCCAGGCTGCCACGCAGTCGCAGAGGGCCCCGGACACGACCTGCGGGGGCAGTCCGCGGGCGGGACGGCCCCGGGAGTCGATCAGGCCGGTCTGGCGGGCCAGCGCCTCGCCGTCCTTGATGACGCGGACCACGTAGCGGGTGCCGCGACGGATGCCGGCGCCGTTGACGATCACCAGCTCGGAGGTGTGGCCGAAGACCTCACTGATGTCGGTGCGCAGCCGACGGGCGGCGGCACCGGTGTCCAGCTCGGCCTCGATCACGATGCGGCCGCTGACGATGTGCAGCCCGCCCGCGAAACGGAGGGTCGCTGCCACCTCGGACTTGCGACAGCAGGGCTTGGTGACCTTGATGGTCGCGAGCTCCGCCTTCACCTGAGCGGTCATGGCCATTGCTGAATGATGCCACGGCTGCAGCCGGGGCCGAGCCACCCCGCCCACCGGACACCCGGGGGCACGGGCCGTCCGCCCGTGCTACAGCGAGCCGTCCACGCCCATGATCTCCGCGTACGCCGACGCCAGCCGCAGCGGGTCGTGGCGGGGCGAGCCGTCCCGGGCGGCGAGGTCGGCCACCACCAGCTCGGCCCCCAGCGCCTCCGCGCGCGCGACGAGGTGCGGGTCGTCGAGGGCGAACTGGGCGTCGATCAGCACCACGTCCAGCCGCAGGTCGGGGGCGTGCTCGGACAGCAGCTCGATGTGCTTGGCGGCCGAGAAGCCCGCGGTCTCCCCCGCCGGCTCGAGGTTCAGGGTCAGGATCCGTCGGCCGGACGTGCCGTAGATCGCCCGGGCCAGGTCGGGCACCAGCAGGTGCGGGATCACCGAGGTGAACCAGGACCCCGGGCCCAGGATGATCCAGTCGGCCTCCAGGACCGCCTGCACCGACTCGGGGCACGCGGGCGGGTCGAAGGGGGTCAGCTGGACCGAGCAGACCTCGCCGGAGGTCTTGGCCACCCGGGCCTGGCCGCGGACGACCGAGATCTCGTCCGGGCGCTCGCTGTCCAGCCCCAGCACCTCGGCGGTGATGTCGAGCGGCACCGAGGCCATCGGCAGCACCCGCCCCTTGGCGCCGAGCAGCCGGGCCACCATGTCGAGCCCGGCCACCGGGTCGCCCAGCCGCTCCCACAGACCCGCGATGAGCAGGTTGCCGATCGCGTGGTCGCCCAGCGGGCCCACACTCTCGAAGCGGTACTGCAGCACATCGGCCCAGGTCCGGCCGGACTCGTCGTCGCCGCAGAGCGCGGCCAGCGCCATCCGCAGGTCACCCGGCGGCAGGCAGTTGAGCTCGGAGCGGATCCGCCCCGACGACCCGCCGTCGTCGGCCACGGTCACGATGGCGGTCAGCCGGTCGGTGACCCGCCGCAGGGCCGACAGCGAGGCCGCCAGCCCGTGCCCACCGCCGAAGGCGACCACGGCCGGGAGCTTGCGCCGGCGGGTCATTCCCGCCCCACGTCACGGTGCAGCACCGTGGTGGGCTGACCGGCCTCTCGCAGCCGGCGCGCGAACTCCTCCACCATCGAGGTGCTGCGGTGCTTGCCACCGGTGCAGCCGATGGCGATGGTCGCGAACCTCTTGCCCTCGTGCAGATAGCCGACCGAGACCACGCCCAGCAGGTCCTGCAGCGAGGTCAGGAACTCCTCCGCCCCGGGTTGGCGCAGCACGTAGTCGCTGACCGGCTTGCTGAGACCGGTCTGGGGCCGCAGCTCGGGCACCCAGTGCGGGTTGGGCAGGAAGCGCACGTCGAGGACCATGTCGGCGTCCACCGGGATGCCGTTCTTGAACCCGAACGACAGCAGGGTCACGCGCAGCTGGTCGTTGCTCTCCCGGCCGTACGCGTGGGTCACTCGGGAGCCCAGCTGGTGCACGTTCAGCGAGGAGGTGTCGATCACCAGGTCGGCCGCGGCCCGCAGGGTGGCCAGGGTCTCCCGCTCGGCCGTGATGCCGTCCATCAGCCGGCCGTCACCCTGCAGGGGGTGGGGGCGGCGTACGGACTCCTGCCGGCGCACGATCACGTCGTCGGCGGCCTCGAGGTAGAGGATCTCGGGCAGTGTGCCACCCGCGCTCAGGTCGGAGAACATCGTCGGGAGCTGCTCGAAGAACGACCGGGTGCGCACGTCGAGCACCACGGCCAGCCGGTCCAGGTCGATCTTGCGGGCCTGCTCGCAGACCTCCGGCAGGACGCTGGGGGGCAGGTTGTCCACGACGTACCACCCCAGGTCCTCCAGGGTGTGGGCCGCCGTCGACCGTCCGGCACCGGACATGCCGGTGACCACGACCAGACGCAGCGGCTTCAGGGGGGTCACGGACGTCTCGCTGGGCACGCCCTCATTATCGGCGACTTCGTCACAGAATCTCGCCGGTCGCCATATTGACCGCGTCGCGCTGCGGCGAGGCGTCCAGCGCAAGCTTGATCGACAGGGCGGTCTTCTCCCCGAACCCGGGCACCGCCGCGATCTCCTCGACGGTGGCGGCCCGCAGCTTCTTCAGCGACCCGAAGTGGGCGATCAGCGCCTTCCGCCGCACCTCGCCGAGGCCGGGGACCTGGTCGAGCAGCGACTCCACCATCGACTTGCTGCGCCGTGACCGGTGGTGGGTGATGGCGAAGCGGTGGGCCTCGTCCCGGAGCCGCTGCAGGAGGTAAAGCCCCTCGCTGGTCCGCGGCAGGATGACCGGGTCCTCCGCGTCGGGCAGCCAGACCTCCTCGAGTCGCTTGGCCAGCCCACAGAGAGCCACGTCGGCGATGCCCAGCTCGTCCAGGGCCTGGGCCGCTGCGGCGACCTGGGGCGGGCCGCCGTCGACCACGACCAGGGCCGGGGCGTACGCGAACCGGCGCGGGGCCCCGGTCGTGGGGTCGATCAGCAGCGGGCCGTCCTCGTCGCCGGACTCGGACTCGTGCCGGGCCATCGCGGCCCGGTCGTCGATCAGCCGCTTGAACCGTCGGGTGATGACCTCGTGCATGGCGGCCACGTCGTTCTGGCCGTCCACCCCCCGGATCACGAAGCGCCGGTACTCGCTCTTGCGCGGGAGCCCGTCCTCGAACACGACCATGGAGGCGACCACCTCGGTCCCCTGCAGGTTGGAGATGTCGAAGCACTCCATCCGCAGGGGGGCGGTCGGCAGCTCCAGGGCCTCCTGGATCTCCTCCAGGGCCCGGTTCCGGGTGGAGAGGTCGCCCGCGCGCGTGGTCTTGTGCCGGATCAGCGTCTGGCTCGCGTTGCGCGCCACCGTCTCCATCAGGGCGCGCTTGTCGCCCCGCTGGGGGACCCGGATCGCGACCGCCGAGCCGCGCCGCTCCGCCAGCCAGCCGGTCATCGACTCCAGGGACGAGGGCAGCGCCGGGACCAGGATCTCGCGGGGCACCACGTCGCGGTCGTCGGCGGTGACGTCGGCCTCGGCGTACAGCTGGAGCAGGAACTGCTCGATCAGCTCGGGCGTCCCGCCGTCGTCGGACCGGTCGGCGACCCAGCCGCGCTGGCCCCGGACCCGGCCCCCACGGACGTGGAAGATCTGGACGGCGACCTCGAGCGGGTCCTCGGCCAAGGCGATGACGTCGGCGTCGGTCCCGTCGGCGAACACCACCGCCTGCTGCTCCATGGCCCGCTCGAGGGCCCCGATGTCGTCGCGCAGCCGGGCCGCACGCTCGAACTCCAGCTCGGCGCTCGCCGCCTTCATCTCACCGGTCAGCCGCTTGATCATCGGCGCGGCCTGGCCGGACATGAACTGGCAGAACTCGTCGACGATCTCCCGGTGCTCGGCGGCGGAGACCCGGTCGATGCACGGGGCGGAGCACTTGCCGATGTAGCCCAGCAGGCACGGCCGGCCCAGCTGCCGGTGGTTCTTGAACACCCCGGGGCGGCAGGAGCGCATGGGGAACACCCGGAGCACCAGGTCGACCGTCTCCCGGATCGCCCAGGCGTGGGAGTACGGGACGAAGTAGCGGTTGCCCTTGCGCTTGGGCCCGCGCCCGACCATCACCCGCGGGTACTCCTCGGCCAGCGTGACCGCCATCCAGGGGTAGGACTTGTCGTCGCGGTACTTCACGTTGAAGCGGGGGTCGTACTGCTTGATCCACGAGTACTCCAGCTGCAGCGCCTCGACCTCGGTCTGGACGACGGTCCAGTCGACCTTGGTCGCGGTGGAGACCATCGACAGCGTCCGGCTGTGCAGCGACAGCGGGTCGGCGAAGTAGGAGTTCAGCCGCGACCGCAGGCTCTTGGCCTTGCCGACGTAGATGACCCGACCCTCGACGTCGGAGAAGCGGTACACCCCGGGCTGGTCCGGGATGGAGCCCGGCGCCGGGCGGTAGCTCTGACCCGGCCGCAGGGCGGCGGACCGGGAACGGGAGGTAGCCACGTCAGGAAGGGTAGGCGCGGGTGCTGACAGTCTCCCGGGGCTCCGAGTCGGCCGCCACCGCCCGCTTGGCCGCCGCCCGCTTGACCGGTGCCTTGGCCGCCACCTTCTTGGCGGGCACCTTTCGGGCGGGGGTCTTGGCGGCGGCGGCCTTGGTCGCCGCCGCCACCGCCTTCGCCTCCCGGGCCGCCTTCTTGGCGGCTGCCTTGGTCAGCGGACGGGTGGGCACCAGCACCGGCTGAGCCGCCCCGACCGGCACCTCGCGTCCCTCCAGCAGCGGCCGCAGGAACTGCCCGGTGTAGGACGCCTCGGTCCGGGCGATCTTCTCCGGCGTGCCCTCGGCGAGCACCATGCCCCCGCGGGAGCCGCCCTCGGGGCCCATGTCGATCAGCCAGTCGGCGGTCTTGATGACGTCGAGGTTGTGCTCGATGACGACCACGGTGTTGCCGGCGTCGACGAGCCGACCCAGCACCAGCAGCAGCTTGCGGATGTCCTCGAAGTGCAGACCCGTCGTCGGCTCGTCGAGGACGTAGAGGGTGCGGCCGGTGGACCGCTTCTGCAGCTCGCTGGCCAGCTTGACCCGCTGCGCCTCGCCACCGGACAGGGTCGGGGCCGACTGTCCGAGCCGGACGTAGCCCAGCCCCACGTCGACGAGGGTGCGCAGGTGCCGGGCGATGGCCGGGATCGGCGCGAAGAACTCCGCCGCCTGCTCGATCGGCATGTCGAGGATGTCCGCGATGGTCTTGCCCTTGTAGTGCACCTCGAGGGTCTCGCGGTTGTACCGCGCCCCGTGGCAGACCTCGCACGGCACGTACACGTCCGGGAGGAAGTTCATCTCGATCTTGATCGTGCCGTCGCCG
>JAOPXW010000101.1 GCA_025964935.1 Friedmanniella sp.
CCCCAGTAGTTCGACAGTCCCTTGTCGACCAGGTACGAGTCGTTGACGAACTGGTGCACCGGGAGCAGCTCCACCGCGGTCACACCGAGTGAGGTCAGGTGCTCGATGATCGCCGGGTGGCCGACGGCGGCGTACGTGCCGCGGATCTCGTCGGGGACCCCCGGGTGGGTCATGGTCAGACCCTTGACGTGCATCTCGTAGAACACGGTCTCGTGGTACTCGTGCCGCGGCGGCCGGTCGTGGCCCCAGTCGAAGAACGGGTTCGTGACCACCGAGAGCATGGTGTGGCCGGCGGAGTCGTCCTCGTTGAAGGCGGTCTTGTCGGCGAACCGGAACGAGAACAGCGACTCGTCCCCGTCGATCTGACCGTCGATGGCCTTCGCGTACGGGTCGAGCAGCAGCTTGGCCGGGTTGCAGCGGTGACCCTGATCGGGGTCGTAGGGGCCGTGGACGCGGTAACCGTAGCGCTGTCCGGGCTGGACGCCGGGCACGTAGCCGTGCCACACGAAGCCGTCCACCTCGCAGACCTCGAGGCGGGTCTCGACGCCGTCCGCGTCGATCAGGCAGAGCTCGACCCTGGTGGCCACCTCGGAGAACAGGGCGAAGTTGACGCCGCTGCCGTCGAAGGTCGCCCCCAGTGGGGAGGGTTTGCCGGGCCAGATATCCATGTGTCGTACCTCTGAGTTCGTTCGGTCAACCAGCTCGAGCCCAGTGGCTCGTCGCGCACCCGGGGTCGGCGATGAGCCTGGGCCCCATAGATTACGAGAACCTGAAGATCCTCAACAAGTTTGCCACCACGCCTCCGATTCGCTAGGCGGCCGACGACCACCGACCGCGGGCACAATGGGCGGGTGCGACGAGAGGCCTCCGTGCTCCACCTGGACCTGGACGCCTTCTTCGCCTCCGTCGAGCAGCGCGACAAGCCCTCGCTCCGCGGCAAGCCGGTGGTGGTGGGCGGCGTCGGCCAGCGCGGGGTGGTGGCGACCGCCTCGTACGAGGCCCGGGTGTTCGGCATCCGGTCCGCGATGCCGGCCCACGAGGCCCGGCGCCGCTGCCCGCACGCGGCCTTCCTGGCCGGGCGGTTCGGGGCCTACCGGGAGGCCAGCGGGCAGGTGATGGCGATCCTGCGGACCCTGTCTCCCCTGGTGGAGCCGCTGTCGCTGGACGAGGCCTTCGTCGACCTGCGGGCCGCGACCCGGCCGGTCGACTTCACCACGGCCGCCCTGGAGTCCCTGGTCGACGAGCTCAAGGCCGCCGTCGCGCAGGCCACCGGCGGACTGCCGGCCTCGGTCGGGGTCGGGTCCTCCAAGTTCATGGCCAAGGTCGCCACCGAGCTCGGCAAGCCGGACGGACGCTACATCGTGGAGCCCGGCACCGAGGTCGCCCTGCTGGGTCCGATGCGGGTCGGGGTGATCCCGGGCGTGGGCCCGGTGACGCAGGACAAGCTGCACCGGATCGGGGTCGAGACGGTCGCCGACCTGCAGCGCGTCTCCCCCGACGAGCTGGCCCAGGTGGTCGGTCGGACGCACGCGTACGGGCTGGTCGAGCTGTCCTACGCCCGGGACGACCGCCCGGTCGAGCCGGAGCGGGAGGCGAAGTCCATCTCGGTGGAGAACACCTTCGAGACCGACGTGGTCGACGTGGCCGAGCTGTCGGCGGTGGCCGCCCGCGACGCCCGGCAGGTGGCCGGTCGGCTGCGGGCGGCGCGCCTGTTCGCCCGCACCGTGACCATCAAGGTCCGGCGGCACGACTTCTCCACCCTCACCCGCTCCCGCACCCTGCTGAGCGCCACGGACCGGGCCGAGGTGATCGGGTCGGTGGCCACCGCACTGCTGGCGGCCGTGGACGTGACCGCCGGGATCCGGCTCCTCGGGGTCGGGGTCGCGGGGCTGACCGACCTGCTGCAGGAGGACCTGTTCAGCGCCGCGGACCCTCCCGCGGACGCCGCGGACGCCGCGGACCCCGCGGGAGGCTCGGTCGGCGACGCGGACCCCGAGGGTGACGACCCCGGGATCCAGGACACCACGACCCAGGACGCCGGGGACCAGGGCGCCACGACCTCGGCCACGGTGGCCGACCTGGAGGAGCGGGCTCAGCCCCGCTGGCTGCCCGGCGCCGACGTCACCCACGAGCGGCTGGGGGCCGGCTGGGTCTGGGGCGCGGGGCTCGGTCGGGTGACGGTCCGCTTCGAGACGGCGAGCACGGGGCCCGGTCCGGTCCGGACCTTCACGCTCGGAGACCCCGAGCTGACCCTGACGCGCTAGTCCGACCCGGGCGGAGACGAGCTCAGGCGGCCAGCCGACGGGACGCCGCCTCGACCAGGCCGCGGAACAGCCCGTAGTCGTCCCCGTGCTCGGGGTGCCACTGGACCCCGAGCCAGAACGGCCGGTCGGGGTGCTCGAGGGCCTCGAGGGTGCCGTCGTCGGCGTAGGCGGTCGCGCTCAGCCCGGGGTGGCTGGCCACGGCCTGGTGGTGGTGGCAGTTGACCTGCAGCCCGGTCCCGACCAGCCGCCGCACCTGGGTGTCCGCCTCGGTGTGCACCGTGACCCAGCCGAACGCGTCACCGCCGGGTGAGTGCTCGTCGTGGCCGACGACGTCGGGCAGGTGCTGCTCCAGGGTGCCGCCGGCGTGCACGGCCATCACCTGCAGCCCGCGGCAGATGCCCAGGGTCGGCACCCCGTACGTGACGGCCCGGTCCAGCAGGGTCAGCTCCCAGCCGTCGCGCTCCCGCCGGGGGGCCTGGCTGCGCGGGTGGGACTCGGCCCCGTAGCGCGCGGAGTCGACGTCCGGCCCACCGGTGATGATGAGCCCGTCCAGGCGCGCCACGACGTCGGCGGCCGGCTCCCCCTGCGGCGGCAGCAGGACGGCGATGCCGCCGGCCGCCTCGACCGAGCGGGCGTACAGCGAGTTGAGCAGGTCGGTCTGGGTGTTCCAGACGCCCCAGGCCGCGTGCTCGCGGTAGGCGCTCAGCCCGATCAGGGGCCGCGGACCGGCGGGCGGCTCGGAGGTCATGGTGCTCATGCTGTCACCCGTCGGGTCACAGCGGCGTGACGTAGGCGCCGCTGATCCCGCCGTCGACCAGGAAGGTGTTGGCCGTGATGAAGCTGGACTCGTCGGAGGCCAGGAACAGCACCGCGTTGGCCAGCTCCTCGGGCTCGGCGAACCGCCCCATGGGGATGTGCACCAGGCGACGGGCCGCCCGCTCGGGGTCGGAGGCGAAGAGCTCCTGCAGCAGCGGGGTGTTGACCGGACCCGGGCACAGGGCGTTCACCCGTACGCCTTCGCGGGCGAACTGCACCCCGAGCTCCCGGCTCATGGTCAGCACGCCGCCTTTGGAGGCCGAGTAGGAGATCTGGGACGTGGCCGCCCCCATCACGGCCACGAACGAGGCCGTGTTGATGATCGAGCCGCGGTGCTGCTCCAGCATGTACGGCAGCGCGGCCTTGCAGCAGAGGTAGACGCTGGTCAGGTTGACCTCCTGCACCCGGCGCCAGGAGTCGAGGTCGGTGGTCAGGATCGAGTCGTCCTCGGGCGGGGAGATCCCGGCGTTGTTGAAGGCGATGTCCACCGAGCCGAACCGTTCGTACGCCGTGGCGAACAGCGCGTCCACGTCGGTCTTGCTGGTGACGTCGGTGCGGACGTAGACCCCGCCGACCGACTCCGCCACCCCCGGTCCGCGGACGTCGTCGACGTCCCCGACCACCAGGTGGGCACCCTCGGCCGCCAGCCGCCGTACGCTCGCCAGCCCGATCCCCGAGCAGCCGCCCGTGACCACGGCGACCCGCCCCTCAACTCGTCCTGCCATCGTTCGCTGCTCGCTTCTGCTCGTGGACCCGCCCCGTGGCGGGTCAGTCCTGACTGAGAAAGACGTTCTTCTCCTCGGTGAAGGCGTTCGGGGCGTCGGGCCCCAGCTCGCGGCCCAGCCCGGAGCGCTTGTAGCCGCCGAACGGGGTCCAGTAGCGCACCGAGGAGTGGGAGTTGACGCTCAGGTTGCCCGCCTGCACGGCCCGCGAGACCCGCAGCGCGCGACCCAGGTCGGCGGTGAAGATCGACCCGGACAACCCGTAGTCGGAGTCGTTGGCCATCGCCACCGCGTCGGCCTCGTCGTCGAACGGCAGCACCGCCACCACCGGCCCGAAGACCTCCTCGCGCCAGACCCGGTCCTGCACCGATCCGGGCAGCACCACTGCGGGTGGCATCCAGAACCCGGGCCCGGTCGGGGCCGCACCACGGAAGGCCACCTCGGCCCCGTCCAGGTAGCCCTGGACCCGCGCGTGCTGACGGGCCGAGATGAGCGGGCCCATCTCCGCGCTGTCGCGACGGGGGTCCTCGACGCGGAAGGCGTGCACCGCGCTCTCCAGCCGACCGAGGAACTCCTCGTAGACGGCGCGCTGGACCAGGATCCGGGAGCGGGCGCAGCAGTCCTGGCCGGCGTTGTCGAAGACCGAGGCCGGGGCCGCGGCGGCCGCCTTGGCCACGTCGGCGTCGGCGAAGATGACGTTGGCGCTCTTGCCGCCCAGCTCGAGGGTGCAGCGCTTCAGCTGCTCGGCGCAGCCGGCCAGCACGGTCTGGCCGACCGCGCTGGAGCCGGTGAAGCAGACCTTGCGGACCAGCGGATGGCTGACCAGGCGGGCCCCCACCACCGGCCCGTCCCCGGGCACCACGGTGAGGACGCCGTCGGCGAGCCCGGCCTGTCGACCCAGCTCGGCCAGCCGCAGTGCGGTCAGCGGGGTGAGCTCGGCCGGCTTCAGCACCACGGTGTTGCCGGCGGCCAGGGCTGGCGCGAACCCCCAGGCCGCGATGGGCATCGGGAAGTTCCACGGCACGATCAGCCCGACGACCCCCAGCGGCTCGTGGAAGGTGACGTCGATGCCCCCGGCCACCGGGATCTGGCGGCCGAAGAGCCGCTCCGGGGCGGCGGCGTAGTAGTGCAGGACGTCGCGGACGTTGCCGGCCTCCCAGCGGGCGTTGCCGAGGGTGTGGCCGGCGTTGGCCACCTCGAGCCCGGCCAGCTCCTCGCCGTGGGCGTCGACCAGGTCGGCGAAGCGCCGCAGCACCCTGGCCCGCTCGCCGGGGGCCAGGTCACGCCAGGCGGGGAAGGCGGCGTGCGCCCTCTCGATCGCCGCGTCGGTCGCGGCCAGGTCGGCGTGCTCGACCTCGGCCACCGGCTCCTCGGTGGCCGGGTTGAGGACGGTGTAGGTGCTCATCGGGGTCTCACATCCTCTCGAAGCCGCGGCGCAGCTCCCAGTCGGTGACCGCCGCGTCGAAGGCGGCCAGCTCGACGTCGGCCATGTTGGTGTAGTGGTCGACGACCTCGTCGCCGAAGGCGGCGCGGGCCACCGCCGAGCCCGTGAACGCATCGCGGGCCTGCAGCAGCGTACGGGGCACCGTCGGCAGACCGGAGGTGTAGGCGTTGCCGGTCAGCTCCGGGCCCAGGCTGAGACCCTGGTCGATCCCGTGCAGCCCACCCGCCAGCATGGCCGCCAGGGCCAGGTAGGGGTTGACGTCGCCCCCGGGCACCCGGTTCTCCAGCCGGGCTCCGGGGCCGCGGCCGACCAGGCGTACGGCGCAGGTCCGGTTGTCGGCCCCCCAGGCGATGGTGGTCGGGGCGAAGGAGCCGGCCGCGAAGCGCTTGTAGGAGTTGACGTTGGGGGCGTACAGCAGGGTCAGCTCGGACATGGTGGCCAGCAGCCCGGCCACGAACGAGTCGTACAGCGGGGTCCGCCGGCCGTCCTCCCAGAACACGGTGCTGCCGTCGGCGCCCCGCAGCGAGAGGTGGATGTGGCAGGAGTTGCCCTCCCGCTCGTCGTACTTGGACATGAAGGTCAGGGACTGCCCGTGCTGCGCGGCCACCTCCTTGGCGACGGTCTTGTAGACCACGTGGTTGTCCGCCGTGGTCATGGCGTCGTTGTAGAGGAAGCCGATCTCGTGCTGGCCCCGGTTGCACTCCCCCTTGGCCGACTCGACGTCCATCCCGGCGGCGTACATGGTGTTGCGGAGGTCGCGCAGCAGCGGCTCGACCCGGCTGGTGCCCAGGATGGAGTAGTCGACGTTGTACTGGTTCACCGGGCGCAGGCCGCGGTAGCCGGCGTCCCAGGCGGACTCGTAGGTGTCGGTGAAGGCGATGAACTCCAGCTCCGTGCCCGCGAGCGCCACCCAGCCGCGGTCGGCCAGGCGCTGCAGCTGGGCGGCCAGCACCGTCCGCGGTGACTGCCGCACCGGGCGGTGGTCGGGCCAGACCAGGTCGCACTGCACCAGGGCGGAGCCGGGCAGGTGCGGCAGCAGCCGGATGGTCGCGAGGTCGAGGGTGAACTCCAGGTCGCCGTAGCCGGACTCCCACGACGACATCGGGTAGCCGTCCACGGTGTTCATCTCGACGTCGACGGCGAGCAGGTAGTTGCAGCCCTCGGTGCCCTGCTCGAGGACGTGCTGCACGAAGTAGGCGGCGTGCAGCCGCTTCCCCTGCAGCCGGCCCTGCATGTCGGTGAAGGCCACCACGACGGTGTCGATGTCGCCCTCCGAGATCCGGCGCCGCAGGTCGTGGACGCTGAGGTGGCGGTCGTTGCGCAGCGGGTTCATGTCGCCTCCGGGAGAGATCGGGGTCGGGCGGGACGGGACGGGCTCACCGCAGCAGCCCGCGCAGCAGGGCGGCGGTGTCGTCGCAGTGGTTCTCCATCGTGCGCCGGGCGCGGGGCCCGTCACCGGCCAGGACCGCGTCGACGATGGCGGCGTGCTGGGCGTTGGAGTGCTCGATGTTGGTCGGCAGGACCGGGATGGCCACCAGCATCTCGTGCAGGTCGGCCTGGGCCCGGGTCAGCGCCTCCAGCAGCAGGGGCGAGCCGGTGGCCGCCCCCAGGGCCAGGTGCAGCCGGGAGTCCGCCTGTCGGTGGGCGCCCGCGTCGCCGGCCTGCGCCGCGGCCGCGAGGCTGTCGCGCAGCTGCTGCCGCTCGG
>JAOPXW010000151.1 GCA_025964935.1 Friedmanniella sp.
ACTCCCAGGCGGCCTTCTGGTTCATGATCGTGTCGATGGCGATGGCGGTCTTGCCGGTCTTGCGGTCGCCGATGATGAGCTGACGCTGGCCACGGCCGACCGGGATCATGGCGTCGATCGCCTTGATGCCGGTCTGCAGCGGCTGGCGGTCCTCCTGGCGGTCCATCTCGCCGGCGGCCTGAAGCTCCAGCGGACGACGCTCGTCGATGTCGGTGATGTCGCCGAGACCGTCGATCGGGTTGCCCAGGGCGTCGACGACGCGACCCAGATAGCCGTCACCGACCGGCACCGAGAGGATGTCGCCGGTCCCCTTGACCGTCTGACCCTCCTCGATGCCCTCGGACTCACCCATCACCACGACGCCGATCTCGCGCACGTCGAGGTTCAGTGCGATACCGAGGGTACCGTTCTCGAACTCCAGCAGCTCGTTGGCCATGGCCGAGGGCAGACCCTCGACCCGGGCGATGCCGTCACCGGAGGTGACCACCGTCCCGACCTCTTCGCGCGTGGACGTCTCCGGGGCGTAGTTCTGGACGAAGCGGTCCAGTGCGTCCCGGATCTCCTCGGGACGAATCGTCAGTTCTGCCATCGCCTTTTCCTGCTCTCGTATGTATCGCTGTACCTGGGACTTCACATCTGGTGGTGCTGCCGGTCCAGGCCGGGGCCTGGAGCCGCGTGGTCTAGTCGAACAGGCGGTGCGCCGACCGCAACCGGCTCACGACGGTGCCGTCGATGACCTCGTCGCCGAGCTCGACCCGTACACCGCCGACGACGTCGGGGTCCAGGATCTCCTGCACGGCGACGTCCCGGCCGACCTGGCGCCGCAGGACGGCCCGTAGGCGGTCCCGCTGCTCCCCGGTCAGGGGACGGGCGACCCGTACGGTGGCCACGACCCGGCTCTTCTGGGCGGCGGCCAGGGTGACGAAACCCTCGATCGTGTGGTCGAAGGTCCGCTCCCGAGCCGCCACGGCCCGCTTGGCGAGCACCACGGTGGAGTCGGTCGCCTTGCCGGCCAGCAGCTCGCCGACCAGGTTCTCCCGGGCGGCCAGGTCGACCGCCCGACCGCTCAGGGCGTTGCGCAGGTCCGGGTTGGACTCGACCAGCCGGGCGAAGCGGAAGAGCTCGTCCTCGGTCTCCTCCAGCTCGCCGGCCCGATCGGCGGTGAACAGCTGGGCCCGTACGGCCTGCCGCTCCAGGGCGGCCGTCATGGCCCGGCCTCCACCCCACCGCACCTCGACGGCCTCGGTGACCATCGTGATCGCGGTGGGCGACACCTTGCCGTCGAGCAGGTCGTGCGCCAGCCGAGCCCGCCCCCGCGGGGACGTGGCCGGGTCGGTCAGCGCCCGACGCAGCGCGACCGAGGAGTCGAGCGCGTCGACCACGGCGAACAGGTCACTGCTCAGCGTGGCCAGGTGGGCCTCGGTCGGCGCGCCCTGCACCTTGGCCACCACAGCCTGCAGCAGGTTGCGGTCGGTGGAGCCCTGCTCGACCAGCCCGTCGAGGACGTGGTCGAGCTCGGAGACCCGAGCGTCGCTGGCCACACTCATCTGGTGCTCGCAGGCTGGCTGTCCTGGGACTCCAGGTCCGCCAGGAAGCGGTCGACGGTACGCCGCGCCCGCTCGTCGTCGGCGAGGGACTCCCCGACGATCCGGCTGGCGAGGGTGGTGGCCAGGCCACCGATCTCGGTGCGCAGCTGCAACAGCACCTGGGCGCGCTCAGCCTCGAGCTGGGACTCGGCCGAGGCCTTGATCCGGGCGGCCTCGGTCTGCGCCTGCTCACGCAGCTCGGCCAGGATCTGCGTTCCCTGCGTCTTGGCGTCCTCGCGGATCCGAGCCGCCTCGGTCCGCGCGTCGGCCAGCTGGTCGTTGTACTGCTGCAGCGCGGCCTGCGCCTCTTCCTGAGCCTTCTCCGCCTTCTCGATGCCGCCCTGGATCGCGGCGGTCCGCTCGGCGAACGTCTGCTCGAACTGCGGCACCACGAACTTGCGGATCAGCAGGTAGAGGATGACCGCGAAGACGACCGCGGCGATGATCTCCGCGGGCTGGGGCAGCAGCGGGTTCTCCGATGCCATGGGAATGAGGAACGGTGTCATGACCGGTCTCTACTCAGCCTTGGAAGACGAAGGCCAGCGCGATGCCGATGATGGCCAGGGCCTCGGTCAGCGCGAAGCCGATGAACGCGGTGCTCAGCATGGCGCCGCGGGCCTCCGGCTGGCGGGCGGTGCCCTGGATGACCGCGGCGAAGATCAGACCGACACCGATACCGGGGCCGATGGCGCCCAGGCCGTAGCCGACGATGCCGAGCGAGCCGGTGAGCTCCAATGGGATCATGAGGTGATTCCTTTCGAGATTTCCACTGCTGGTTCAGGGAAAGATGGGTCAGTGCTCCTCGGCGGCAGCCGAGGAGATGTATTGGGCCGTGAGGACGGTGAAGATGTAGGCCTGCAGCGACTGGACGAAGATCTCCAGGCCGAAGATCACCAGGCTGAACAGGAGCGAGAACACACCCGCCACCTTGTTCACGATCGGCTCGCTGTGCAGCAGCAGATACTCCCCGCCGAGCACGAACAGCAGGACCAGCAGGTGGCCGGCCAGCATGTTGGCGAAGAGTCGCAGGGACAGCGTGACCGGCCGCACGATGATGTTGGAGAAGAACTCCAGCGGGATGATGACCGGCCACATGAACTTGGGGACGCCGGGGGGAAGCACGGTGTGCTTGAGGTAGCCGCCGAAGCCGTGCTTGGCGATCCCGACCACGTTGTAGATGATCCAGACCAGTCCGGCCAGACCGTACGCCCAGCCGGCGTGCGACGCGGTCGGCAGCAGGGTCAGCGGGAAGACGCCCCACAGGTTGTTGACCAGCACGAAGGAGAACAGCGCGATCAGCAGCGGCACGTACTTCTTGTAGTCGTGGCCGATCATGTCCCGCGCGATGGTGTTGCGCACGAACCCGTATGCGGCCTCGCCGATGAACTGGCCCTTGGTCGGGACCAGCGCCCGCTTGCGCGCCATCACCAGCCAGAAGGCCATGATCAGGATCACCGAGACGATGCCCTGCAACATGTACTTGTTGAACCAGGGGACGCTCTCGAAGAACGGCGGGACGTCGAAGCTGTTGACTCCGGGGGACGTGAAGCCCTCCATCGGAACCAGGGCTAGCAAGGCGCTCACCGTTCTCCCTCCGCTGTCTGCTGCTGCGCCGGCTCCGTCGTCGGGAGGACGGGCGTGCTCGCCTTGTCCCCCACCACGCTGAAGCGGCGGATGATGATGTAGATGGCCAGGCCGGCACCCAGGATGATTCCCACCGGAAGCAGGAACGAGGTGCCCAGGAAGTGGTCACCCACCCAGCCGAGGAACCCGTAGAACAGGACGCCCGAGATGAGGTAGGAGAGGACCCGCAGACCTTCGTCCATGCCCGCGGACGCATCGCTGCGTCGTGCGGTGGCGTCCACCCGTAGTCCCCTGTCCTCCTCCATGGCGTGAGACACGCTAGCAGTTACGCGCTGCGGCTTCACTGCGCCGAGCCCGAGGTGGACGGAGCGACGTACTCGGCGTCGTAGGCGCCGATCCGGAGCCGGGAGAACACCCACACCTCGACCAGGAGCCAGCCGGC
>JAOPXW010000134.1 GCA_025964935.1 Friedmanniella sp.
CGCTGGCCGGCGAGCAGGTCGTCGATCGGCACATCCCGGATGTCGTCGACGGCGGCCAGCTCCGCCGTCGCCATGGGTGAGCCGAAACAGTCCGACGTGAAGCAGGTGCCGGTCAGCTTGTCGTAGAAACCCGTCGTCGCCGGGCTGTCGTAGACCGGGGGCCGGAAGGCGGTCAGCTGCCGGTCACCCAGGTCGAGCGAATGTCCCGGGTTCAGGAAGAACACGCGGTGCGGGTCGATCTGGTACTCCAACGTCAGAATCCCCATCCCCAGGAAGGTGGTGACCAGGCGTGCCGACGGCGCGGCTTCCAGGATCTTCATCAGGCTGCCCGTGTGATCACGGTCGGGATGCGTCAGATAGATCCACCGCAGATCCTCGGGCTCGATGCGCGACCAGAGCGTCTCGAGGAAGTCGGGCTGCGAGGTGGGAAGCCCGGTGTCGATGAGCATCGGCTGCTCTGCCTGCAGCAGGTAGGCGTTGACCGGCAGAAAGCCCAGGCCCGGGATGGGCGCGACGTCGCTCAGGGCGACCACGTCGGCGGCGGGGCGGGAGACATGCATGGCGCCGGCCCCGTCACTCAGCCGCAGCAGGTGGGGCGAAGAACTCGAGCTGGATGTTGTCAGGATCGCGGAACACCAGCACGGACCCGTACGGCTCATCCGCGATCGCGGACTGGGTCAAAGGCCGGTCCGCCGCCGCTGCTCGGCTGACCCCGTGGTCCTCCAGATGCGACTGCCAGGCCACCAGGTCCTCCCGCGCCGGAACCACGAAACCGACGTGGTCGAGGCCCGTACGGGATTCGAGGAACGTCTCCCCGCCGTTGACGTCGTGACGGTGCAGCACGATGACGAGCTGCCAGGCGTCATCGCTGAGCAGCTGGGCGAACCCTCCGGGGTGCGGGACGTCCATCTGATGGTGAATGCCGAAGACCTGGCCGTACCACTCGACGCTCGCTTCGAGGTCGCGGACGGTCAGTGCCAGGTGATGCAGCGCCGGAGCGGCGACAGTGGTCATGCTGGTCCCTCTCTTCTGGTCTAGCGGCCTCCAGAGGCCGATGGCTTCCTTCTTGGTTCAAGTCGGGGCACGAGGAGGTCGACCACGTCATCGATCAGGCGGACCCAGCGGGTTCCGCCCGGGTCGTTGGCGATCTGCTGAGCGATGAGCCCGCTGACGACGGCACTGAGGAGGTCGAGATCCTCCTGGGTGACGTCGACCGCGGCGGTGAGCGCGGAGTAGGCGTAGTCGTACGCCTGTTGTGCGACGGCGTATGCCTCCTTCGACGGCTCGAACCCGGGGATGCTCCGCTGCGACAGCAACTGGAAGCGGACCGGATCCTCCAGGGCGAACTCGACGTAGAAGACGACGCCGTTGTGCAGGACGGTTCGCAGGTCGTCGCTGTGAGCGGGCGGCTCCCGGGCGAGCAGGGCTCGATAACCCTGAGCGAACATGGCGTCGTAGAGCCCGTTCTTCGAGTCGATGTAGGAATAGAGCGATGCCGGCGCCATCCCCAACCGCCGGGCGAGATCGCGCAGCGACAACCCACCGAGCCCGTTCTCACGAGATAGTTCCCACGCGGTGTCGACGATGCTCGCGAGCGCTGCCGTTCGCCGAGCGGTGGACCAACCATCTGTCGCGTTTCCGAACACTGTTCAGTTCTACTGCCGTACGTCAGTGCTGTCAACAGAACCTCCCTCACTGAGGGGGGGCTGTGACCGGCGGGGCGCCAAGACAGCCACGGACGACCGGATGCGCGTAGCGTCGTTCAGATGCCGAGCGCATTTCCCCAGGGCCGCTACCTCTCCGCGACGGGGGTGGCGAGGCCCAACAGCGGGGGTCAAACGCGGGCGATGCTGATGCGGAGCCGGTTGATCACCGCCGCCACCGGACGGCCTGTCGACGTGCTCTGCTTCGACCCGTCCCGGGGCTACGACCAGGTCCGGGCGGCATGGCGGCGGAGCGGGCTGCTCACCGAGGACATGCAGCTGCTGAACATCTTCGAGCACTACCGCACAGCGGGCTGGGGCGATGACCGTGGCTCGAGTGAGGGTCTGGCCGAGCTGCACGGGCTGGAGGCGGTGGACAAGCCCCACCCGGACGGGTCGCCCTGGTCCACGTCCTACCTCGACCCGGCCTCGGGTCGCGTGGTGGTCAACGACTACCGTCGGGCCGACAACTCCGTCTACCTCCGGGCGGCCCCGTACCGCACGACCTCACCGGAGGCCCTGCCGCGGGAGCTCATCCGGGTCTCCCCCGACGGCGAGATCTGTGGCCGGTACACCAGTCTGACACCCTGGTACCACCGCTGGATCCGCGAGCTGACGGCGGAGGACGAGCAGACCTTCCTCTTCATGGACAGTCGCTACCTGGTGCCGATCATCGCACCCCTGACCGACCCCGCCGTGCACCTGATCTACGTCCTGCACAACTGCCACCTGCCCGCGCCGCGGCTGTGGAACACGCCTCCGGCCCCCGACTACCAGCGCTGCCTGGAGCGCATCGCCGACGTCGACGCGTTCGTCACCTTGACCCAGCGGCAGCGCGAGGACATCGAGCTGCGCTGGGGTCCTCGGACCAATCTTGCGGTCGTGCCCAACCCGGTGGAGCTGCCGACGCCGCCGACACCGCCGCGGCCACGGGACCCTCACCGGGTCATCCTGATCGCCCGGCTCGAGCGGCAGAAGCGGATCCAAGACGCGATCCAGGCGATGCGCCTCGTGGTGGCGGAGCTCCCGAGCGCCCGCCTGGACGTCTACGGCTCGGGCAAGAGGCAACCCCAGCTCCAGGCCCTGATCGAGCAGACCGGACTCTCCAACTCCGTCATCCTGCACGGGCACGACCCCACGGCGCGCGACGAGCTGTGGGCCGCCAGCGCCTTCCTCCTGACCAGTGAGTTCGAAGGCTATCCGTTGGCCACCCTGGAGAGCCTCAGCCGAGGGTGTCCGGTGGTCGCGTACGACATCAAGTACGGTCCGAAGGAGCAGATCAGGGAGGGAGTCGACGGTTATGTCGTCGCCGACGGAGACCGTGCCGCGGCGGCCGCGCGAGTCCTGCGCCTGCTCCGTTCGCCCGCACTGGTGCAGACCATGGGCGAGGCGGGGCGCGTCACAGCCCAGCAGCACGGCCCCGACTCCTTCCTGCAGAACTGGGCCCAGGTTCTCGCCTCGGTGGTGGAGCGATCGCCCCGGCGGACACGACTGGACGCGGTCTGGGCCGACGTCACGGTGCGCCCCGCCGGCCGGTGGAGCCTGACCCGGCCGGCCAGCCCCCGGCTGGTCGTCGCCGGACTCATCCATGGAGTCAGCGCGGGCGGTCTGGCCGACCCCGGCGATGCCGTCGTGACGCTGGACGTCGTGGATGACAGCCGAGTCGAGATCGCGTCCGTTCCGGTCCGCGCCGTGCGCCGGGGACCTGATCTCCGCTTCACCGCCGCCGTTCATCTCGACGAGGTGCGCCAGGCGATGCCCGAAAGCCGGCGGCCCGCGTTGCGGCTCCGGCTGACCTGGGAGAACTCGGCCTGGGAGTCGCTGGTGCGCACCAACCGAGCGCTGTCCGACCGCATGGTCGCTCCCACCCAGGCCGGCGAGGTGCTGCGGCTGCGCCACCCCTCCCCACGAACGCGGTGGATCCTAGACGGGCGTTCGGCGGTGCGGTCGGTGCGCAGACGAGCCGGAGACTGGCGAAGGCGCCGGCTCGCGCACCGACCTCCCCGCTAGCGCCCGGGCCCAGCCGTGGCCTCCAGCAGGACACGTACGTCCCAAGGCCCCAGGTCGAGCTGCTCGAGCTGGGTACGGTCCGGGTCGAGCACGTCGCGCATCGACACCGGCGTGCCCACCACCTGCGGGTCCCAGCTCCAGTTGTGGACCACGTGCAACCGGCCGCCCTCGCTCGTGGTGGCCGACGAGACGGTGACCGAGTCGGGCAGCGCGCCCCACTCGACCGCCGCCTCCGGGACCAGCCAGCGAACCAGATCACGAGCCAGGGACTGGTCGGGGACGGTCCCGACCGTGGTGATGCGGCCGGCGCCGTGCTGGGTCGTGACCACTGCCGGGAAGCGTCCGAAGTGCGGGTGGTCGTACTCGGCCAGCACCGTGGCGCCGTCGGTGACCAGGCAGTCGACCCAGCGAGTGCCGTGGCTGCCGGCACTGACCGTCAGGTCGTCGCCGGCGGAGGCCACGGGAAGGGGGTGGTTGAGGTTCGAGAACTCCTGGTAGCTCACCCCCGCCGCGTCGGCCAGCAGGGCGGGCTTGACCTCCGTGCGGGCCCTCCCTTCCTCGTCGCCGTAACCGGTGCGAATGCCCAGCACCAGGTGGCCACCCGCCTCGGCGTAGGAACGGAGCCAGGTCAGCAGCTCGTCGTCGGCGATCAGCAGCCCCGGCACCAGCAGGACGGGCAGCTCCGCCACCACCGTGGCCGGGTCCAGGCCGCCGGAGGATGAGACGAGCTGGTCGTCGTGCAGGATCCGCGCTGAGACACCCGCCTCGAAGGCCCCCCGGTAGTAGGCCTCGAAGATCCGTTGGTAGGACCGCTCGTCCATGTCTCCCGCCCCGCTGACGGAGGTGGCCCCCTCGGCGGGGAAGGTGGACTGGAAGGCCAGGCCCCACTTCGATCGGGACGAGTAGACCAGGCCGACCTGCGCGTCCGGGCGCAAGCCGACCACGGCGTCGCCGGCCTCGGCCAGCTCGGCTCCCAGCTCCGCCAGCTGGGAGTACACCCGCCCCGGCTGTTGGTCGTGCGGCAGGATCCCGATCCAGTAGGTCTCGGTGCCGAAGTGGTTCGTGTGCCAATGCCAGTACTCGATCAGCTCAGCCCCGCGGGCGATGAACGCCCAGGCGGCCTGACGCCACTGCCCGTCATAAGCCGGGAAGTTGACCGCCGGCCCACCGATGGCGCCGGCGTTGGTCTCGGTGACCAGGAACGGGGCCTGCTTAGAGGAGTACATCCGGTCGCCGCTCTGGAAGAGCGACCAGGCGCCGGAGGTCGTCCAGCCCTGAGGCGCGGTCTCGGTGAGGGGAACCGCGAGCGCGTCCTGCATCGCGTAGTACGGGTTGCCCGCGGTGATGTCCAGCCCCTTGGTGAGGTTCGAGTCGTCCACGCCCGCCCGGTCGTAGGCGATGCAGGTGGTGACGAACTGCTCCTCGGAGGCGTACTCGCGCACGATCCCCGCCTGCCAGGCGATGAACTCGGTCGTCAGCTTTGCCTGGAAGGTGCGCCAGGCCAGGTCGTACTGCGGCTGGTAGTTGCCGTCCGGGGTCCACAGGTCGGCCCACGTCGACAGCTTGTGCGACCAGTAGACGAGCCCCCACGCCTCGTTGAGTGACTCGACCGTGCCGTACGTGTGCCGCAGGTCGTCCACGAACCGCTGGAAGACGCCGCGGTTGTGGAACAGCATGATCCCGGGCTCGTTGTCCACCTGGAAGCCGATGACCGCCGGGTGGTCGGCGTAGCGGGCCACGATCTTGCGGATCACCCGCTCGGCGTGGAAGAGGAAGGCCGGGTGGGTGTAGTCGATCTCCTGGCGCCCACCCCACGGCGTCGAGATGCCGGTCTGGACGTCACCGGCGATCTCGGGATACTTCCGGGCGAGCCACGGCGGGGCCGCGTACGTCGGGGTGCCGAGGATGACCGAGATGCCCCGGGCATGGGCGCCGTCGAGCACGGGCAGCAGCCATTCCAGATCGAAGACCCCGTCCTCGGGCTCCCAGGTGGTCCAGACCGACTCCCCGACCCGGATGACGGAGAAGTTCGCCGCCGCCATCAGGTCGAGGTCGGTCTCCAATCGCGGGGATGGCTGGTATTCGTGGTAATAGGCAGCGCCGAACAGGACACGTTCCGGGCGGGATGACATGACAAACCTTTCCTACGTACGGATTCGGTACAGGCAGATTCGATACAGGCAGATTCGATACGAACGGCGGGGACAGTGCCGGAGGTCAGGCTTTGACGCCGCCGGACGCAAGGCCGGACTGCCAGAAGCGCTGCAAGAAAATGAAGGCCAGGATCAGCGGGACGACGGAGACCATCGACCCGGTCAGGACGTTCGAGAAGAGCGCCTGGCCGCCGGACCCGGAGCTGGAGGTGGCCTGCCACTGCGCCAGGCCGACGGGGATGGGAAACTTCTCCGGCGTGCTGAGCATGATCAGCGGCAGGAAGTAGTTG
>JAOPXW010000156.1 GCA_025964935.1 Friedmanniella sp.
GGCTGACGAAGACCACGGCGACCGACCCTCGGTACAGCTGACGCAGCTCCTCGTCCGAGACGTAGCCCGCGTCGACCACCTCCTCGGGCCAGTCCAGATCCTGACCGCGGAAGACGGCACTCCCGCCCCCCACCACCACGAGGGGGTGGGCCTGTCGCTCCTGACTTTCCAGGCCGCGGTAGGCACGAGCCAGGGCCGGCAGGTTCTTCCGCGGGTCAAGACTCCCGACGGTCAGGAAGTAGCCGCCGGAGACCAGCCCCCGGCTGGTCAGCGCCGAGTCGTCGTCGGCCTCCGAGGTCGATGACCTGAACACCTCGCTCGGCGCGTTCGGTGCCACGACCACCCGGGCGCCGTACCTGGCCAGCTCGTCGGCGACGGGCTGGCTGACCGCCACCAGGGCCGCCGCCGTGCGCAGCTGCAGCCGGAGCAGGGGCGCGTGGGTCCAGTAGTAGAGGCGCGAGAACCACTCCGGGTTGGTCAGGACGAAGAGGTCGTGCACCACCAGCACCTGTCGTCGGTGGAACAACGGGGCCCGGGCCGTCATCGACAGCAGGACCGCGGACCTCGCGGTCAGTGGGAGGACCGCGAGGACCCAGAGCCACACTCGCACGCCCGACGAGGCCCAGAAACCCTGCGGGCCGACGGGCTCGAAACCCTCGACAGCGAGCAGCCGACGGGCGATCTCGGTGGCGTAGCGCTGCTGTCCGGTCACCCGCTGCGAGGCGTAGCTCTGGTTGACCAGCACCCGACGTCGTCCATGGAGCCTCACGCCGCACCGACCCAGTCGGTGATGCTCTGGTCGAAGCGTCCCCGGGAGAAGGCTCGCGCCCTCAGCAGCCGGTCCGCCGGGCGGGTCGCCAGAGCGATCTCCACGCCTTCGGCCATCTCTGCCGCCGAGGCGAAGGTGATGAGGGCCCCGGTCGATCCGGGGACGACGCTCTCGGCTGTGCCACCCACGGCCTGGGCCAGGACCGGCGCCCCGGCGGCCATGGCCTCGACGGGCATGATGCCGAAGTCCTCGACGGCCGGGAAGACGTACAGCGCCGTCTGCTGGTAGAGCGCCCACAGCAGGGGACCCGATGGGGCGTGCACGAACCGTACGGGAACCGTAGCCTCGGCCGCCGCCGCCCGGAGCCGTTCGAGCTCGGGGCCCCGACCAGCCAGTACCACGGGTCGGCCGGCAGCCTCCCCCGCCTGGATGACGAGCTCGAGCCGCTTGTACGGGATGAAGCGTGAGGCGCCGAGGACGAACCCCGTCGGCAGCGAGGCCAGCTGCTCCTGCTCGACCTCGGTCAGCCGGGTCCGCCAGTCGTCAACGCTCTGGATCGTCTCGACCTCCACCGGCGGGTAGATCACCCGGCTGTCCACGCCCCAGGCGGCCGTCATCCGGTCCCGGACGAAGTCACTGTTGGCCGCGTACGCCGCCGGCTGCTGCGCTCGTCGGCGGTCCAGCGGTTTCAGCGCCGCCGCCGCCAGCCGCGCTGGAAGACCGTTGCCGCGGCCGTCCAGCTCGGGGTTCCAGATGTAGCGGGCCGGCGTGTGGACGTACACGTAGCGGCGGAGGTCTGCGGGCTGCCCGACGAACCGGGCGTGGTGGGCGAAGAGGTGGGAGCTGATCAGCACCCAGTCGTAGTCGGCGTACGCGAGCCGTCGCCAGGCCAGCGGCATCAGCGGGAGGGCGGCGGCCTTGCTCCGACGCAGCGGGGTCCGGGCCAGCCAGCTCTGGTGCAGCCGGTCAGCGTCGAAGCGTCCGACGGAGTCGTTCCACAGGCAGAAGAGGTCGGCGTCGGGGTAGAGGTCAGCCATGGCCTCGAAGACGTTCTCGGAACCACCGGCCTTGGCGATCCACTCGTGGATGATCGCACCCCGCTGACCCGCCCTCACACCGCACCGTCGCTGGCCAACACGGCCCGGACTGTCCGGACGAGGATCGACAAATCCGCCGTCAGCGACCAGTTCTCGACGTAGAAGAGGTCCAGCCGGACGCTCTCCTCCCAGCCCAGGTTCGACCGGCCGCTGACCTGCCACAGTCCCGTCATGCCGGGGCTCACGAAGAGGCGGCGGGCCGCCGCGTGGTCGTACAGGGCGAACTCATTGGCCACCTGCGGCCGCGGACCCACCAGGCTCATGTCGCCCTTGAGGACGTTGATGAGCTGGGGGATCTCGTCGATGGAGTAGCGCCTGATGAAGCGGCCGATGGGGGTGATGCGCGGGTCGTTCTCGATCTTGAACAGCGGCTTGTCCTCGGTGCCCTGGGCCAGCAGGAGCCCGGCCAGCCTCGAGTCGGCGTCCGCGACCATCGACCGGAACTTGAGCATCCGAAAGGGCTTGCCATTCTTGCCGATGCGCTCATGGGCGAAGAAGAGACCGCCCGGTGAGCCCCGGACGATGAGGAGAGCGACCACCGCCAGTGGAACCGAGAGCGCCAGCAGCAGCAGACCCGAGACGCCGACGTCGAAGGCCCGCTTGAGGAAACGGTCGGCCCCCTCGTAACGTGGGGTCTCGACGTGCACGAGCGGCAGCCCGGCGACGGGTCGGGTGTGGATCCGCGGGCCGGCGATGTCGGTGAGACTCGGCGCCATCACCAGGTGCTGGCGACCGGGCTCGAGGCTCCAGCTGAGCTCCCGCAGCTTGGCCGGCTCCAGGTTGTGACCGTCGGTCACCACCACCGTGTCGGCGGCGCACTGGGTCACCGACTCCAGCAGGTGGTCGACCGTGCCGAGGATCGGGATGTTGCCCAGCAGCGTGTCGCCGTGGGCTCCGGACGTGATCAGCGCGCCGACCACGTGGTAGCCGGCCGCCGGGTGCCGTCGCAGCTCAGCGGCGATGTGGGCCGTCGTGCCCGACGAGCCGACCAGCAGGACCCGGGAGGAGAAGTCCCCTCGCTGGCGGTGCAGCCGCAGCCACTGTCGCCAGATCACCCGGGACAGGAGCAGCCCGACCAGGGCAGCCGGCATCGCGACCGCCATCAGCCCACGGGAGATCTGCAGCTGGAACGCGAACGAGAGAAGGGAGACGACGACGAGGACCGCTACGCCGGACTGCAGGATGGCCTTGTACTCCCCCATCCCTGTCCCGATCCGGCGGTAGTCCCGCGAGCCGGTCGCCGCCAGCGCCACCAGCCAGCAGATGAGCAGGGCGAACGTAACCCCCAGGTAGTTCA
>JAOPXW010000159.1 GCA_025964935.1 Friedmanniella sp.
TGCTGGCCCCGGACCAGAGCGGGCTGCCGCCGGCCAACATCCGGGTCAGAGAGTACGACCCGCTCCGCGACTACGCCCTGGCCTACGCGGAGCGGCTGCGAGCTGCCGGGGTGCCTGTCGCGCTCCAAGAGGTCCCGGGCCACCTGCACGCCTCGGTCTACCTCTCCCGCGTCCTACCCACTGCCCGGCAGGCCCTCGACCGTACGGCCGGCGCCCTCCGGTCCGCCCACGGGCTGGACTGAGGCCCTGCGGATCCGCGCGGCCGGGTGCCGGGGCGATCAGCCCGCGAGCCGGGGCCTGACGTCCTGCCCCAGGAACCGGATCAGCCAGACGAGGTCGGGCTCGTCGGCGGTCGGCTGCGCGGCGACCGACGTGGCACCGAGGGCGGCCAGCCGCCGGACCGCGGCGGCCACCTGCGCGGCGTCACCGGCCACCCCGATGCCCAGCCCGGGCTCCCGGTTCCAACGGCCCACCTCCTCGGCCAGCCGGTCCGCCGCCCCGGGGCCCGTGGCGACCAGCAGGGTCGCGACCATCGGGTGGCCGGTCCGTCCGGTGGTGTGCGCGACGATCTCGCCGGCGCGTTGAACCTCCGCCTCGGTCATGGCGGCGGTGAGGAGGTTCCCGTCCCCGAGCTCGGCGGCCAGGGCCAGCGAGCGCGGTCCGGCGCCGCCGATCATCAGCGGCGGCACGCGGGTCGGCGGCCAGTCCAGGGCGACGTCGTCGAGCTGCACGTAGCGCCCGGTGACGCTCACCCGCTCCCCGTCGAGCAGCCGGCGGAGCGCGCCGGCCTGCTCCCGCAGCAGGGTCAGGGGCGAGGCCGGCCGGGCTCCGACCTGGTCCATCCAGGACTGCACGCCGTGCCCGATCCCGGCGATGAGGCGCCCGGGGAACAGCCGGGCCAGGGTGGCCAGCTCCATCGCGGTCAGGGCCACGTTGCGCAGCGGGACGGGCATCAGGCCGATGCCCACCGTGAGGTCCGTCGTCCAGGCCAGCGCGGCCGCCGCCGAGGCGACCGCGCTCTCCTTGAAGCAGTCCTCCCACACCCACAGGGTGTCGAGACCGTACGCGTCGCAGGCCGTCGCGACCTCGCGGAGCCGCTCGGGGGGCAGGGTCGGCACGAAGCAGAGACCGAGGTCGGGCGTCATGGGCCTCATCCTGCCCCGCGCCGGCGGGCCCCGCGAGCCCGGTCGATTCCGTTCGGTGGGTCACGGGCGAAATTTCTCGGGGGGCCGGTGGTGTTAGACCTGGCATGACCATCACCACCACACCAGCCAAGGCCTCCGGAATCTTCAAGCTCGGGGGAACGCTCCCCATCACCCGCCTGGGCTTCGGCAGCATGCAGCTCACCGGTGAGGGGGTCTGGGGCGACCCCAAGAGCCCCGCCGAGGCGGTCCGCGTCCTGCAGCGGGCGGTCGAGCTGGGCGTCGACTTCATCGACACCGCGGACTCCTACGGGCCCGTCGTCGCCGAGGAGCTCATCGCCCAGGCGCTGCACCCCTACACCGACGGTCTCGTGATCGCGACCAAGGCCGGCCTGACCCGTACGGGTCCGGGCGAGTGGCACCCCGTCGGCCGCCCGGTCTACCTCCGCCAGCAGGCCGAGCTCAGCCTCCGTCGGCTCAAGCTCGAGCAGATCCCGCTCTTCCAGCTGCACCGGATCGACCCCGAGGTCGCCCTCGAGGACCAGGTCGGGGAGCTGAAGAAGCTGCAGGAGGAGGGCAAGATCGGCCACATCGGCCTGTCGGAGGTCAGCATCGACCAGGTCGAGCAGGCCCGCAAGATCGCCGACATCGCCTCGGTGCAGAACCTCTTCAACCTCAGCAACCGGCAGTCCGAGGACCTGCTGGAGTACGCGACGACGGAGAACATCGCCTTCATCCCGTGGTTCCCGCTGGCTACCGGTCAGCTCGCCGCCCCCGGTGGCCCGTTGGACGCGCTGGCCAAGAGCCACGGGGTCTCCCCCTCGCAGCTCGCGCTGGCCTGGCTGCTGCAGCGCTCCCCGGTGATGGTCCCGATCCCGGGCACCTCCTCGGTCGCCCACCTGGAGGACAACCTCGCCGCCGCGGAGCTCGAGCTCACCAAGGACGAGTACGCCGCCCTCGAGGCCGCCGCCCAGTAGGAGCTCCTGCCGCACGACCACGAACGGGGACCGCCATCGGCGGCCCCCGTTCTGCGTCTCCGGGGCCCGGTGGGCCACCCCGATGAGTTCGGGGTCCCGACGTCGTCTAGAACGGGGGAGGGCAACCGACACAAGGGAGGGCGACGATGCGCAAGATCGTGGTGACCAGCTGGGTGAGCCTGGACGGCTTCACCGCCGGGCCGGAGGGGGAGATGGACTGGATCCATCGCTACTACGACGAGGAGATGGGGGCGTACGAGAGCGCCCTGGTCCGTGGCGGTGACACCCTGCTGCTCGGTCGGGTGACCTACGACAGCTTCGCCGGGTCCTGGCCCACGGTGCCGTCCAACCCGGACATCCCCGAGGCGGAGCGGGCGTACGCCAAGGTGCTCAACGCCATGCGCAAGGTGCTGATCTCGAGGTCGGTGACCGAGCCGAGCTGGGAGCACACCGACGTCCTGACCGACATCCGTCGCGAGGAGATCGAGGCGCTGAAGGCCGAGCCGGGGAGGGACATCATCGTCTACGGCAGCGCCTCCGTGGTGGGTCGGCTGCAGGATCTCGGCCTCGTGGACGAGTACCACGTGATCATCTACCCCGTCCTGCTGACCGGGGGCAAGGCCCTCTTCGGCGGGGTCACCCGGCCCGGCGACCTGACCTTCGTGGAGGCGGTCACCATGGCCAGCGGGGCCGTCCGGCTCGTCTACCGGCGGAGCTGACCCACCGGCCGGCGCACCGACCCAGCCGCCCGGAGCCGGGTCAGGACGCTGACGGCGGCGGCGGGGTCTCCCACACCACGTCGTCGGGGGACTTGTCCGGCCGGAGGCCGCGCCAGACGGGGTGCCGCAGTCGGCCGGGGCCGGTCACCTCCCCGTACGCCACCTCCCCGACCAGGCTCGGGGTGACCCAGTGCGCGTCCCGGGCGTCGGCGGAGGGCACGTCCACCAGCGGGCTGGTCTTGCGCTCCAGCCGGCGCAGCGCCTTCTGCAGATCGTCGAGCATCGCGTCGGTGAACCCGGAGCCGACCCGGCCGACGTAGTGGAGTCCGTCCGGGCCGGGCACGCCGAGCAGCAGCGACCCCAGCCCGCCCTCCCGGCGGCCGTTGCCGGGGCGCCAGCCCGCGAGCACGACCTCCTGGGTCCGGACCGGCTTGATCTTGAGCCAGGTGCTGCCGCGGCCTCCGGGCTGGTAGACCGAGCCCCGGCGCTTGGCCACCACCCCCTCCAGGTCGAGGGTGGCGCTGGTCTCGAGCGCGGCCCGGAGATCGCCCTCGAAGGTCGGAGGGACCTGCACCCGCTCGCTCGCCCCGTCCGGGATCAGCGTCTCGAGCTGCTGCCGGCGCTCCTCGTACGGCGTACGGAGCAGGGACCGGCCCCCGACCGCCAGCAGGTCGAAGACCATCAGCCGGGCCGGGTAGGCCCGGGCGGCGCGCTCGATGTCGGCGGGTCGGGTCAGGTTGATCCGGTTCTGCAGCAGCCCGAAGCTGGGCCGGCCGGAGGGCTCGAGGACCACGACCTCCCCGTCCAGGACCACCGGGTCGGGCAGCTCCAGGGCCGTGAGCGCGGCGACCACGTCCGGGTAGGCCGCGGTCTCGTCACGGCCCTTCCGACTCAGCAGTCGCACCTGGCCCGCGGCGCGGTAGGCGACGATCCGCACCCCGTCCCACTTCATCTCGAACACCCAGTCGTCCTCGGCCCCGAACGCCTCCTCGGTGGTGAGAGTGGCCAGCATCGGGGCGATCGGCTCCGGCAGCGCCGCGGCCGCCGGAGGCTCCGGGTCCGACGGGGGCGTCTCACCGGTGGACGGCGCGGTCGCGGCGGACGGCGGGCGGCTCGGGACCGGCTCGTCCCCGGTGAGGTTCTCGTACGCGGGCGGCTCGGCCATCCGGTGCATCAGCCACTGCCGGTCACCCCGGCCCCGGCCGCCGGTGTGGATGAGGGCGAACGTGGCCTGGCCCTGCAGGCCGCCGCCGGGCCGCCCCTGCAGGGTGGCGATCACCTCGCGGCCCTCGCGCCACTTGTGCAGCCGGTAGGTGCCGGCGTCCCAGATCGAGACCTGCCCGCCGCCGTACTCACCGGCGGGGATGCTGCCCTCGAACGACCCGTATTCGAGCGGGTGGTCCTCGGTCTGCACGGCCAGCCGGTTCGTCCGGGTGTCGGTGGGGGGCCCCTTGGGCACCGCCCAGCTGACCAGCACCCCGTCGTGCTCCAGCCGTACGTCGTAGTGCAGCGCCCGCGCGTGGTGCTCCTGGATGACGAAGGTCCGGCCGTCGTCGGCCGGCTCCGGGGGCGTGGCCGGCACCGGCTCGGGCGTCCGGGCCGGGTCCCGCATCCCGCGGTAGGTGCTCAGCCGGTCGTGGGTCCCCGCCTCCTCGACCGGCAGCAGCACGGCCAGCGGGTCGGCCTGGTCCCCGAGCCGCTCCAGCACGTCCAGGTAGCTGAGCTGGGCCAGCTGCCCGCCCTCCAGCTCGGCCCAGGTGCGCGGGGCGGCGACGGTCGGGTGGTCGCGCCCCCGCAGCGAGTACGGCGAGACGGTCGTCTTGGCCCCGTTGTTCTGGCTCCAGTCCAGGAAGACCTTGCCGTCGCGCTCGGAGCGCTTCATGCTGCTGAGAACCTGGTCCGGGTGGTCGGCCTCCAGGGACCGGGCCAGCTCCCGGGCCACCTCCGTGGCCTGCTCGGGGCTGAGCGACCCGTCGAGCGGGGCGTACAGGTGGATCCCCTTGCTGCCGCTGGTGACCGGCACCGGGTCTTGGCCGATGTCGCGCAGGATGTCTCGGGCCAGCAGCGCGATCCGGGCGCAGTCACTCAGGCTGACCCCGTCGCCGGGGTCGAGGTCCAGCACCAGCCGGTCCGGGTTCTGGGGGCGGCCGTCGGGGCCGAACCGCCACTGTGGCACGTGCAGCTCCAGGGAGGCCAGCTGGCCCAGCCAGGTCAAGGTGGCGAGGTCGTTGACCACCGGGTAGTCGTTGTCGTGCTGCCGGTGGGCGATGGTGCGGCGCGCCACCCAGTCCGGGGTGCCCGCGGCCAGGTCCTTGGCGAAGAACACGGTCGGGGCCTTGCCGCTCGGTCCGGTCGGCCCGACGCCGTCGGGCCACCGCTTGCGGGTCGCGGGCCGCTCGCGCAGGTGCGGCAGCAGGACGTCGGCCACCTGGGCGTAGTACGACAGAACGTCGGCCTTGGTGGTGTGGCTGGCCGGGTAGAGCACCTTGTCGAGGTTGGTGAGCTTGAGGACGCGACCGTCGACGGTCACCGTCTGCTCGGCCTTCGACGCACCCGCCACCGGCCCAGTATCGCCGACCCGGCCCGCCGCGGGGCCGGGGGACGACACCGCCGCCACCAACTCCGCGAATCCGCCGCGCCGGGGACGGCGGCACTTTAGGGTGTAGAGGACTCGACGGTTCTCTCCGGACGGGCGTACGCCGGCCCCGTCCGGCCCTGAGCTGGAGGTTGTCGATGAGCATCGGACTCGGTGTGGTGTTGATCGTGGTCGGTCTGATCCTGCTGTTCGCCCTGAACGTCAACATCCCCTTCGTCAGCGACGACACGCTCGGCACGATCCTGCTCGTCGCCGGCATCCTGGTCGTCGTGCTCTCCCTGGTGATGAGCACCCAGCGCACCCGGGCCCGCCGGATCACCGAGACCACGGGCGGCCCCGGCGTCGCCGGCAGCCGGACCGAGGTCGTCGAGGAGCGGCGGGACGTCCCGCCGGCCCTCTGACCCTCTGGTCGCCGAGTCCCCACCCGGCGCGACGCGCGGCTCCGCCTCAGCGCGGAACGGTCCAGAACGCCTGGTTGCCGAGGGAGTTCCGGTAGCGGAGCCGGTCGATCGGCACCGAGGTGTCCACGTCCTCGAACGGCAGCCAGCCCCGGGCGCACTGGCCCTTCTTGTAGCGCCGGCTCTGCGGGAAGAGCGGGGTCACGGTGTGGGAGGCGTCGTAGACCCACGGCACGTAGCCGAAGTGCGTCCCGGCGGTGGCCAGCCACGGGTCCCAGCTGATCCGGGTCCGGCCGCCGGTCGAGCCCTTGGGCAGCGAGCGGACGCAGACCGTGGCGTACGCCCGGAAGCCCGCGTCGTCCTGGCGGGCCGTGGTCACCCGGACGGTGAACGACCCGAAGGTGGCGGTCGAGCCGAGGGCCCGCTGCGGGGACGCGCCGTTGGTCACCGTCCAGGACGCCTGGTCGCTGCCGCTGCTGTAGCGGACCTTGGCGATGCCGGCGGTGCCGGGGACGGCGAACGGCACCCACCCGCTGACGCAGGCCCCAAGGGCCAGGTTGCTGCTGACCGGGACGTCTCGGCCCGCCCAGGGGTCCTGCCCCTCCTCGAACGCGCCCGGGGCCAGCCCGCCGGTGACCCGCCAGCTGTCCCACCGGAACGGTACGGTGCTGGCCCCGGCCGGCAGGCTGGTCGCGCAGGCCTTCACCTTGGCCCCGAAGAAGTACGAGTCGCTCGCCCGGTCCGTCCGGGTGACCGTGACGTCCAGGTGGGACAGGTGGACGGTGCGGCCGATGGCGACCGGAGGCGGTGCGCTGCTCGTCGCCTGGGCCGGCAGCATGGCCCCGGTGGCCAGCAGGGCCACCGTCCCGGTGGCGCCGATGGCGGCCTGCAGGCCCCGGCGAAGACGGCGACGAGTGATGCTCATGGGTTCTCCCTCAGATCCGGGCGTCGGTGCCCAGCGACCAAGAGCCGGCTGGCGCCCCGGTGATGCATCGGCGCGCAGGTCGGTGTCGCGTACGGGTCAGGAGGCCCCGGCGAAGAGGGGCGGGAGCACCAGCAGCAGCGTCCCCGACCAGGTGATGTGGGTGATCATGGGCGCGAGCACCCCGCCACCGGCCCGGCGCTGCAGCCCGACGACACCACCCAGCACGATGGCGGCGAAGACCAGTACCGGGTTGCCGCCGGCCACCGTGGCCAGCGCGTAGACGCCGGTCGAGATGAGCACCGGGTGCCGGACCCCGATGGCGGCGAAGAGCGCCCCGCGGAAGAACAGCTCCTCGGCGATCCCGTTGACCACCGTGATGACGAAGACCAGCAGCAGGTTGCCGGCGCGGGCGTAGCCCAGCACCCCGTCGGTGAAGCCCGCCAGGGGCGGGATGTGACGGATCACCAGCCCGCCGGCCACGAAGACCGCGGCCAGCAGCAGACCGACCAGGATGGGGGTGATGATCGGGCGTCGGCGCGCGCCCAGCAGCTCGATGTAGCCCAGGTGCAGCGGGCCCGAGAGGAAGCTGCCCAGGGCCCAGGTGGCGGCCAGGCCGAAGGTCAACAGATAGAACGCCGGGTCGCCCTGGCGGGTGGCGAAGCTCAGACCGAGCAGGGTGGCCCCCACGACGAGGGTGATGACCACCACGATCCGCCGCCGGCGGAAGGCGGCGTCGGACTGCCGGTGGTCCCGCTCGACCTTGTCGATCAGGACGGGGCGGACGACGGACGCCGCGCCGCGGGTCCAGCGGGTGCGACGCCGCGCCCGGACGGCGGGCCCGTCCTCGGTGCTCATGCGGACGGCGCGGGCTCTGCGTCGGTCAGGGCGGCCCGGCGTTGCTCGAACGCCTCCCGGACCGCGTCGTCGTAGCGCATCGGCTCCCCGGGGACGACCGCGCGGATGGAGTCGTCCTTGACCACGACCTCGTTGCTCATCGAGTCGATCAGGTTGCGGCTCGTCTGCTTGTCGACGTCGGTGACGAAGGCCAGCCAGTGCGAGGACAGTCGCGGGGTGAGGAGCGGGACGGCGAGCATCGGCATCGGCCGGCCGAGGTGGATCCGGGCGACCCGCTGCATCATCTGCGCGTAGGTCAGCACCTCAGGCCCGCCGACCTCGAAGGTGCGACCCAGCGCGGCCGCCGGCTCCAGCACCCCGACGAGGTAGCGGATGACGTCGCGCAGCGCGATCGGCTGAGTCTTCGTGGTCGCCCACTGCGGCACGACCATGGCCGGCAGGTGCTCCACCAGCTGCCGGGTGATCTCCCAGGAGATGCTGCCGTGCCCGACCACGATGGCGGCGCGCAGCACGGTCACCGGAACGGTGCCCTCGGCGAGCAGCCGCTCGACCTGCCGGCGCGACCGGAGGTGGGCGGACAGCTCCTCGCCTTCGACCCCCAGGCCGCCGAGGTAGACGATCCGCTGCAGCCGCGCCCGCTCCGCCGCAGCGGCGAAGTTGCGGGCGGCGGCGGCGTCCTTCTCCTCGAAGTCCTCGCTGTCCAGGGAGTGCACCAGGTAGTAGGCGGCGTCCACCCCCTCGAGCGCGGCGTCCAGGCTGGCCGGGTCGCTGACGTCCCCGGCCACGGCCTCCCCCGCCCCGTCGTAGTTCTCCGGGTGCCGGGTCATCGCGCGTACGGTGTGGCCGGCCTCCACCAGGGCCCGGGTCAGGTGGGAGCCCACGAAACCGGAGGCTCCGGTCACCAGCACAGTCAACGACATCCGCCACCCCATCTCGGTCCAGGACGTGGCGAGCCTACCTGGGCGGTCGGACGGGCCGACGGGCTCAGGCCGCCAAGCTCCGGCCGCCAAGCTCAGGCGGTGGGCTCAGGCCGACGGGGCGGTGGGGGTGTAGACGGTGAGGGCGCCCGGGACGACCTCGGCGCTGAGCTGGCGGGCCTTGCCGATCACGTCCCCGTCGAGCTGGTAGTTGTCGCCGTCCTTGATCCGGACGTCGACGCGCTTGCCGACCCACTCGTCGACCTTGTCGTCCCGCAGGGGACGGCGGGTGATGAGCCGGAGGATGACCCGGATCCAGTGCAGCGGGTTCCGGGGTGACGCCACGTAGACGTTCAGCAGCCCGTCGTCCGGCTTGGCCTCGGGGATGAGGGTGATGTTGGCCTGCAGCTCCCCGACGTTGCCGATGACACACAGCATGGCGGTGCGGCGGTGGGCGCGGTGCCCGTCCACGCTGATGGCGACCTTCATCGGCAGCCGGCCCAGCGCCTTGCCGGCGGCGAGGAAGTAGGCCGCCGAGCCGATCTTGGCCTTCAGGGCGTCGTTCGTCTCGTCCATGATCATCGCGTCCAGGCCGGTGCCGGCCATCACCGCGAAGTGCTCGGCGTGACCCTGGTCCACGGTCAGCTTGATCAGGTCGATGGTCCGGCTGTGGTCACCGAGGGCGACCTCGATGGCCTCGGCCTCCGCCAGCGGCAGGCCCAGGTTGCGGGCGAGCAGGTTGCCGGTGCCCGCGGGCACCAGGCCCAGGCCGATCCCGGTGCCGGCCAGGCCGTCGGCGACGATCCGGATGGTCCCGTCGCCACCGGCCCCGATCACCCGGTCGACCCCGGCCTCGACGGCCTCGGTGATCATCGCGCGGCCAGGATCCTCCTTCGACGTCTCCAGCCAGAGCGTGTCCGTCCAGCCCGCCGGCTCCAGCCGGGCGGACAGCGTGTCCCGGAAGCCGTCGGTCACCTTGATCGGGTTGTAGACGACGGCCAGACGGCGCGTGGTGGGGCTGTCCTGGTCGGACATGCGGCTCCTCGGGATGGACTCAGCCCGGTGGCGGAGACGTCTCGATGATTTCAGACCGGCCGTCGTGCCGAGACCAGATCGGCAAGATTGGGGTGTCGGCGGGGTGGGCTCAGGGTTCGGTCGGATCCGCGAGGGCCTGCAGGTCGGCCCGGGCCCGCTCCACCTCGGCGCGGAGCTGCGCGGCCTGGCGCCGCGCGTCCCGGGCGGTGGTTCGGGCCGCCGACTCCTCGGCCTCGGCCTCGACCAGTCGGCGCTGCAGCTCCGCCACCCGTTCGGCCAGCGCGTCCGCCTCCGCCGTCCGCTCGCCGGCTTCGGTCTCAGCCGCCTCGGCCC
>JAOPXW010000186.1 GCA_025964935.1 Friedmanniella sp.
TCTCGACCGCGCGGGTGGTGGCGGCCCGGGCCGCGCTCCGCGGGGTCACCGTCTCGGTCGCGGTCCGCCCGGTCACGGTCTGCCGCGCCACGGTGACGGTCTCCTGGACCTTCTCGAACGCCGGGTCGACCCGGTCGACCACCTCGGCCCGCACGTCCTCGGCGCGGCGCTCGGCCTTGGTCGAGAGGTCCTTGGCCGTGGCCACGGCGCCGTCGACGACCCGCTTGCCCCGGCCGGCCAGCTCGGTGTACGTCGAGGTGGCCTGGGTGCGCAGCACGCCGGCCTGCTGCTGCAGGTCGGTCAGCCGCTCGCGGGTGGTCTGGGGCAGCGTCTTGAGCTGCACCGGCAGGGTGCTGAGGAACTGACGGACCTCGTCGGCGTTGGCCTTGACCTGGGCGGCTCGCTCGGCCTGTCGGCGGGCGGCACGTTCCTGGCTCTCGGTGACGTTCTTGCGAACCGCCTCGGCGACGACGTCGGTGAGGCCGGCGACGGCGTACAGCGGGGTGTAGTCGGACTCGTGCGCGGCCTTGCGGGCCTGGCTGGGGGTCTGCTTGCGGGTGGTGCTGGGCATGGTTTTCCTTCGGGGTGCGGGGGGATGGTCAGAGGGGCGGCTGGGCCGGCCGAGGGCCGGCCGGGTCCTCGGGGCCGGTCGGGCCGGCCGGGTCGGCGGGGCCGGTGGGCTCGTCGGCCGGGGTGAGGTCCACCTCGTTCTCCTTGACGAACGAGCTGTAGACGTCGATCAGGACCCGGCGCTGGCGCTCGGTCAGGGCGGGGTCGGCGAGCACGGCCATCTCGACCGAGGTGGCGGGATGATCCTCCGGGTCCAGGATGCCGGCGCGGACGTACAACGTCTCGGCCGAGACCCGGAGGGCCTTGGACAGCTGCTGCAGCACCTCGGCCGACGGCTTGCGCAGGCCCCGCTCGATCTGGCTGAGGTACGGGTTGGAGATCCCGGTCTGCTCCGCGAGCTGACGCAGGGTCAGCTCGGCGGAGCGGCGCTGGGACGCGATGAAGTCGCCGAGGGAGTTGAGCTGCTCGCCGAGGGTGGGTGGTTTCAACCGGGCCATGCCTCTAGTGTGCTTGCAATTGCAAGCAGAAAGCAAACGCTGGCTAGCGTGAGGGTGCTCACACCCGCGTCCGGCCCGTTCTGGCTCACAGTCGTTACTCAGAACCGTTGTGCTATCGCCTTCCGTCGGACAGGGTTGATCTTTTCCGGAGCTCGGGGAGGACACCGTGTCAGCAGCACCGGCCACCGAGGTGGCCCCGCAGGACAAGCCCCAGCCCGAGCTGAAGCGGGTGATGGGGCCCAAGCTGCTGCTTCTCTTCATCGTCGGCGACATCCTGGGCACCGGGATCTACGCGGTGACCGGCAGCGTGGCCAAGCAGGTCGGCGGGGTGGTGTGGCTGCCCTTCCTGGTGGCGTTCGTCGTCGCGACCCTGACCGCCTTCTCCTACCTGGAGCTGGTCACGAAGTACCCCCAGGCCGCCGGGGCCGCGCTGTACGCGCACAAGGCGTTCGGAGTGCACTTCGTGACGTTCCTGATGGCCTTCACCGTGATGTGCTCCGGGATCACGTCGGCCGCCACCGCCTCCCGGGCCTTCGCGGCCAACCTCGAGGCCATGGTCAACGTCGTCCGCGCGGACTGGCTGGGTCTGGCCGAGGTCGACATCACCGACAACCTCACCACCGTGCTGGCCATCGGCTTCATGGGTCTGATCGCCCTGGTCAACCTGCGCGGGGTCGCCGAGAGCGTGTACGCCAACATCGTGCTGACCTGCGTCGAGCTCAGCGGTCTGCTGCTCGTCATCTTCATCGGGTTCTTCGCGATCACCCAGGGCAAGGCCGACCTCGGCCGGGTCGTGGTGTTCGACACCCCGGACGACAAGTCGATCTTCGTCGCGGTCACCGCCGCCACCTCGCTGGCCTTCTTCGCCATGGTCGGCTTCGAGGACTCGGTCAACATGGCCGAGGAGGTCAAGGACCCGGAGAAGGTCTTCCCGCGGATCATGCTCACCGGGCTCGGGGTCACCGGGGTCATCTACATCCTGGTGTCCATCTCGGCCATCTCGCTGGTGCCGTCCGGCGAGCTCGGGCAGGGCGAGGCCCCGCTGCTCAAGGTGGTCACCGCCGGTGCGCCCAATCTGCCCGTCGACCAGATCTTCCCGCTGATCAGCATGTTCGCGGTGGCCAACTCGGCCCTGATCAACATGCTGATGGCGAGCCGGCTGCTCTACGGGATGGCCCGCCAGCGGGTGCTGCCGCCGGTGCTGGGCCGGGTGCTGCCGGGGCGGCGTACGCCGTGGGTGGCCATCCTGTTCACCAGCGCCCTGGCGGTCGGCCTGATCACCTTCGTCGGACGGGTCAGCGCCCTGGGCGGCACCACCGCGCTGCTGCTGCTCGGGGTGTTCACCGTGGTCAACGTCTGCTGCCTGGTGCTCCGCCGCGACACGGCCAGGCGCTCCCACTTCCGCGCCCCCACCGCGATCCCCGTGATCGGTGCCCTGTGCTGCGCCTACCTGGTCGGCCCGTGGACCGGCCGGGCACCCGAGCAGTACACGATCGCCGGGGTGCTGCTGGCCATCGGCGTCGGACTCTGGGTCGTGACCTGGCTGATCAACCGGGCCATCTACGGTCGCCGCACCTACCTCAAGGACCCCGAGGCCCTGGAGCGCGCCGAGACCCGCGACTGAGCGGGGCCCGGCGCCACCAGGTCGCGGGTCTCAGCGCCGCCGTGCGGTGGCCTGCGGGACCGAGGCGGTGATCAGGGTCCCGTCGGGCCGCCGCTCGCCGGTGTGCAGCCGGATCTCCCCGGTGATGGAGGGACCCTGGTCGGCCAACGGCACCACGACCGGCGCCTCGGCGGTGACGAGGTAGCGCTCGCCGCGCACGCACAGCTCGACCTCGCCGGACTCCACCGCGAACGCGATGTGGTCGGGCTCCAGGTCGACCGTCAGCGCCGCGCCCTGCACCTTGAGCGGGAAGCTGAGGCCCTCCCACAGGGCCGGCAGCCGCGGGTCGAAGGTCAAGATGTCGCCGTAGTCCCGCATCCCGGCGAACCCGTAGACGAGCGCGTTCCAGACCCCACCGGTCGAGGCGACGTGCACCCCGTCGGTGGTGTTGCCGTGCAGGTTGGCCAGGTCGACGTAGAGCGCGCTGTCGAAGTAGCGCAGGGCCAGGTCCTTGTAGCCTACCTCGGCGGCCACGATCGACTGCACGACCCCGGAGAGGGTCGAGTCCCCGGTGGTGATCGGGTCGTAGTACTCGAAGTCGGCCCGCTTCTGCTCCAGGGTGAAGTGGTCACCCTGGAGGAACAGGGCCAGCACCACGTCGGCCTGCTTCAGCACCTGGAACCTGTAGATGACCAGGGGGTGGTAATGCAGCATCAGCGGCCGCTTGTCGCGCGGGGTGTTGCGGAGGTCCCAGACCTCCCGGTCGAGGAAGTGCGAGTCCTGCGGGTTGATGCCGGTGATGGCGTCGTGCGGGATGTTCATGGACTCGGCGCACTCGGACCACTCGATGATCTCGTCCTCGGCGATGTCCAGCCGGTCGACCGCGCGCTGGTGGGCCTCGGGCGCGTCGACCTCCATCCGGCGCAGCACCTCGGCCGCCCGGGCCAGGTTGTAGCGGGCCATCACGTTGGTGAACAGGTTGTCGTTCACCACGGTGGTGTACTCGTCCGGCCCGGTCACCCCGTGGATGTGGAACGTCCGGCCGCCGCCGCCGTTCTCCCGCCAGAAGCCCAGGTCGGCCCACATCCGGGCCGTCTCGACCAGGATGTCGATGCACTCGCGGTTCATGAAGTCCTGGTCGCCGGTGGCGGTCACGTACTTGCACAGGGCGTACGAGATGTCGGCGTCGATGTGGTACTGCGCCGTCCCTGCGGCGTAGTAGGCCGAGGCCTCCTCGCCGTTGACGGTCCGCCACGGGAACAGGGCCCCGCTCTGGGCCAGGTCCTGGGCCCGCCGCCGGGCCGCGTCGAGCATGTTGTAGCGGAACCGCAGGGCGCTGCGGGCCATCTGCGGGGAGGTGTAGGTCAGGAACGGCAGGACGTAGATCTCGGTGTCCCAGAAGTAGTGCCCGCCGTAGCCGGAGCCGGTCACACCCTTGGCCGGCACGCCCGACTGCTCGGCCCGCGCGGTGGCCTGGGCCACCTGGAACAGGTTCCAGCGGACGGCCTGCTGCACCGCGGGACGCCCCCGGACCACCACGTCCGAGCGCTTCCAGAAGGCGTCCAGCCAGCGCCGCTGGGCCTCGTACTCGGCCTGGATGCCGTGCTGCCGGACCCGGTCCAGCGTCCGGCGGCAGCGGTCGACCAGCTCACGCACCGGCACGCCGCGGGAGGTGTGGTAAGCCACGGTCTTGACGACCTTGATGGGCTGGTTCTTCTTGGCCCAGACCCGGTAGACCATCTTGCCGGTGTCCTCGTCCACGCTGAGGTGGCAGCTGTGGTCGTTCTCGGTGGTGATGACGTGGTCCGCCGCGACGGCCAGGGTCATCTTCGAGTTGGCGCACCGGTAGCCGAGGATGATCCGGTCGTCCCCGCACCAGTTGCTCTGCGGCTCCAGCACCCGCTCCTCGAAGGACTCCGCCTTGCGGGGGTCGACCCCGGCGCCCATGGCCGCGGACTTCACGTGGTACTCGTCGCGGCCGTCCTGCCGGTTGAGGGTCTGGGAGCTGATCACCACCGGCGCCTCGTCGTCGAGCATCGTGACCTCGATGGTCATGATCGCCAGGTGCCGCTGGGTGAAGGAGACCATCCGGCTGGAGGTGACCAGCACCCGCTTGCCGCCCGGCGTACGCCAGACCAGCTCGCGCCGCAGCACCCCGTCGCGGAAGTCCAGGGTGCGGTCGTAGTGGTCGAGGTCGGCCACCGAAAGCAGCAGCGGCTCGTCGTCGACGTAGAGCTTCATCGTCTTGTTGTCGGGCACGTTGACGATCGTCTGACCCACCCGGGCGAAGCCGAACGCCTCCTCGGCGTGCCGGATCGGCCAGGTCTCGTGGAAGCCGTTGATGAAGGTGCCGTGGGTATGGGTCTCGCGCCCCTCCTCCACGTTGCCCCGCATTCCGAGGTAGCCGTTGCCGGTGGCGAACAGCGTCTCGGTGACCCCGAGGTCGGCCGAGTTGTAGTGGGTCTCGGTCAGCTTCCAGTCGTGGACCGGGAAGCGGATCCGGTCCAGCGGGTCGCGCACCTGCATCGGCTCGTCGCCGTGAGAGCCCCTCATCGGGCCACCAGCTCGGCCAGGTCACTCACCACGACGTCGGCACCGGACTCGGTCAGGCGGTCCGCGCCCACCCCGCGGTCCACCCCGACGACCAGTCCGAATCCCCCGGTACGGCCCGCGGCCACCCCGGACAGGGCGTCCTCCAGGACGACGGAGCGCTCGACGGCGGCGCCGAGCTGCTCGGCGGCGTGCACGAACGTCTCCGGCGACGGCTTGCCGGCCAGCCCGAGCCCCTCGGCGACCGTGCCGTCGATGACGACCTCGAAGCGGTCGTCGAGCCCGGCGGCCTTCAGCACCGCCGGCGCGTTCCGGGAGGAGGAGACCACCGCGACCTTGGTCCCGCGCGCGGCCAGGTGGTCCAGCAGGGCCACCGAGCCCGGGTAGGCCTGGACGCCCTCGTCGGTCAGCACGGCGGCGAAGAAGGCGTTCTTCCGGTTGCCGAGACCGCAGACGGTCTGGGCCTCGGGGCCGTCGGTCGGCTCCCCGTCCGGCAGGGTGACCCCGCGGGAGGCCAGGAAGGACCGGACCCCGTCGTAGCGGGGCTTGCCGTCGATGAAGTCGAAGTAATCGCTCTCCTGGTACGGCTCCGCGATGCCGCGGGAGGCCAGGAAGTCGATGAAGAGTCGTTGCCAGGCCCGCATGTGCACGTCGGCCGTGGGGGTGAGCACTCCGTCGAGGTCGAAGAGTGCAGCGTCGTAGTCGTCCCAGTTCACCCCCTGAGCCTAGGGGTCGGCGGCCCCTACGGTCGCACCCGTAACCGGACTGTTCGCCCAGAGCGAGGTCGCCGCCGGCGGCGGTCCCCCCGGCATAGGGTCGAAGGCGTGAACAGCCCCTTCGAGTCCGACCCGGTCCTGGTCGAGGTCATCCGCAACGGCTTCGTGGAGAGTGTGCACCGCGGTCGGGTCGTGGTCACCGAGCCCGACGGCCGGCTCTCGTCCTCGGTCGGGGCCGACTTCGCCCCGATGTACCCCCGCAGCGCGAGCAAGCCGCTGCAGGCGGTCGGAATGCTGCGCGCCGGTCTCCGTCTCGACGGCGAGGAGCTGGCGGTGGTCTGCGCCTCGCACTCCGGGGAGCCCCTGCACCTGGCGGCGGTCCGGGCCATCCTCGCCGACGCCGGGCTGCAGGAGTCGGCCCTGCAGACCCCGCCCGACTGGCCGCTGGACGACGAGGCACGGAACGCGGTGATCCGGGCCGGTGGGGCGAAGCAGCCGGTGATGATGAACTGCTCGGGCAAGCACGCCGGAATGCTCGCCACCACCGTGGCCCTGGGCGGTGATGTCGCCACCTACCGCGACCCCGACCACCCCACCCAGCTGGCCATCCTGCGCGCGATCGACGACCTGGCCGGCGAGCAGGCCACCAACCTGGCCGTCGACGGCTGCGGGGCGCCGCTGTTCGCCCTCTCGCTCTACAGCCTGGCCAAGGCCTTCGGCCGGGTCGCCGCGGCGACCGAGGGCGAGGAGCGCACCGTCGCCCAGGCCATCAGGTCCCACCCCGAGTACGTCTCGGGCACCCGCCGCGACGAGCGCGACCTGCACCGGGCCATCCCCGGCCTGATCGGCAAGGCCGGGGCCGAGGCGGTCTACGCCGTCGGGCTGCCCGACGGCCGCGGTGTCGCGCTGAAGATCAGCGACGGCGGCGCCCGGGCCCGGGCGGTGGCCATGGCCGGCGTCCTGATGCGGCTCGGGTTCGCCCACGACACCCTGAGCGAGCAGGCCAGCGGCCCGGTGCTCGGTCACGGGGTCCGGACCGGGGAGATCCGGCCGTACGCCGAGACCTTCGCCCGGCTGGGCTGAGGGCCCGGGCCGGCGGGACCGACGAGCCCCCCGGGTCCTACAGCCGGGGGCGGACGTGCAGGCCGACCTCGGGGTCGACCAGGGCCTCCTGGTTGGCCGGGATCCCGTCGGCGGTCAGGGTCGCGCCGACGTCGACGTTGCGCTTGACCAGCCCCAGGGCGATCGGCCCGAGCTCGTAGTGCCGGACCGAGCCGCCGACCACGCCCACCGGGCGGCCGTCGAGCTCCAGCGCGGCCCCGGAGGCCGGGAGGGCGTCCACGCTGCCGTCCAGGTGCAGCCGGACCAGCCGCCGGGGCGGGCGGCCGAGGGTGTGGACGCGGGCGACCGTCTCCTGCCCGCGGTAGCAGCCCTTCTCCAGGTGCACCGCGACCCCGATCACCCCGATCTCGTTGGGAATGGTGCGGTGGTCGGTGTCCAGGCCGACGCGGGGCACGCCGCTGGCGATCCGGAGGGCCTCCAAGGCCCAGGTCCCCACCCGCGGACGGGTGGCCAGCACCGCCTCCAGGCGCGCCCGGGGCACCAGGTACTCCTGGCCGCCGAGGGAGTCCAGCCCGGACCGGACGACCAGCCCGGCGGTGGCCGCCTCCGCCGCGAGCGGATCCGCGGACCAGACCACGGCCAGCTCGTCGCTGCGGTCGGTCACCTCGACCCGCATCATGAAGCGCATCCGGTCCAGCCAGGCCACGGCGGGCGCCGCGGCCCCCGGCTCGGTGTGGGCCCAGAAGGTCTCGCCGTCGTCGACGCCGTAGAGCGCATGCTCGAGGTGCCCCTGCGGGGAGAGGACGAGGGTCGTGACCCCGACGCCCGGCGCCAGGGCCAGCAGGTGCTGGGTGGTCAGGGAGTGCAGCCAGGTCAGCCGGTCGGGCCCGGTCACCGCGATCACGCCACGGTGGGAGAGGTCGACCACGGCGCGACCGGAGGCCAGCTGCCGCTGCTCGCGCATCGGGTCCCCGTAGTGCCAGGGCACGCCGGCGTCCAGACCGCGGTCGAGCAGGATGGCGGTCATCGGGTCTCCTGGTGGCTCATACAAAGGACAGCGCACCGTGGGGCGGCTTTCTTCCCGCCGACCCGGTGCCGACCCGAGCCGGCCCGGTGCGGACCTGGCTCAGGCGCGGCGGAGCCGGGCCCACAGGTAGGACTGCAGCGGGAAGCCGCCGGCGGCCTTGTCCAGCGTCCACAGCAGGTCGCCCTCGACGTTGCCGTACAGGCGCTGGCCGGCGGCGTAGTCGTCGGCCGAGGCCGTCCGCACGACGGCGTCGGTGGCGAGCTCGATCCGGGCGCCGGTCAGGTGGCCGTACCAGACCTCGGAGTAGCCGTCGGGGTGGCACATCACGACCTCCACCGCGCCGTCGGGCTTGGGCCGCCAGAAGCCGGTCTCCATGCTCAGCGGCCTGACCGCCAGACCCTGCTCGTCGACCTCGAAGGTCTGGGAGAGGTAGTGCAGGTAGTCCCCGCCGTTGTGGGCGAAGTCGATCTGCTGGCCGAAGTCGAAGTCCGCGGTGCCGGGGTAGTGACCCTTGCCGGTCCCCTCCCAGCGGCCGAGCAGCCAGGCCACGCCCAGCAGGCTGGGGTGCAGGCCCTGGGGGATCTCGAAGGCCATCAGATCCCCGTCCGGGTGGCGGAGGACCGGACCACGACCAGGACCAGGGCGATCAGCGCGGCGACACCGGCCGCGCCGACACCGACGACCAGCAGAACAGCCAGCAGCAGAGGCAGAGACACCCGAGGAGTCTAACCCGCCGGGTCGGGCCCGAGGTCGTGCTCGAGCACCGTCACGGCCGTGACGTACGTCTGTCCCCCGGCCACCGGCCACCGGTCCAGCCCGGCCCCGACCGCCCGGTAGCCGAGGCGGCTGTAGAGGGCGACGGCCCGCGGGTTGTCGTGCTCGACCAGCAGCCGGGCGCGCTCCCGCCCCCGCTCGCGCACGCGGTCCTCCAGGGCCCGCACCAGTCTCCGGCCGATCCCCAGGGACTGGAAACGCTCATGCACGGCCAGCATCCAGAGCACCCCGACCTCGGGGTCGGGCCGGAAGTCGACCGCCCCGGCTCCCACCAGCCGGCCGTTGGGCAGGGCGACCACGAGGACGGCGACCTCGTCGGCGTACGAGGCCTGCAGGGCCGCCGCCACCGCATGCAGGTGCTCCGAGCCCCCGGACCAGTCCAGGTCGGAGAGGTCCGGGTAGTCGCAGTCACGGATGTCCAGCCGGAGCTTCATGGGACCTGAGCCTGTCACGGTCCAGGCACGAGCGTGGCGGCATGAGCCGTCGCTACGTCGTCATCGGGGCCGGTGCGGTCGGCGGGCGGATCGGCGGGCGGCTCGCCCAGGCCGGTCGCGAGGTGGTCCTGGTGGCCCGTGGCCCCCACCTGAGCCGGGACGGCCTGAGGGTCCGGTCGGCACCCTCAGTAGACGAGCGCCTGCACCCCGTCGGTCAGGACCGTCTCGACGAAGGTCGCCGCGCCGGCGATCACCGCGCCGGCGACCAGATCGGGCTCGGTGAGCTCGCGCCGGGCGGCGCACTGGCTGCACACCACCACCGACCCGAGGTCGAGGACCGTCGCGAGGAGGTCGACCACCGGGGTCGCGTACGCCAGCCCGAGGTCCGGCGCCCGGCCCGGAACGGCGAACCACACCGCCTCACCGGTCAGCCAGACGGTCACGGGGGCGCCGGCGGCGGCGGCGAGGGCGGCCACCGTCCAGGCCTGGTTGGACCGCTCGGCCGCCTCGGCCGCGCAGGTGATCTTGACGACCAGGGGCCGGGGGCTGCCGTCGGTGCGCATGCCCGCAGTCTGCCAGGGGCGGCCGGTGCCAGACTGTCGCGGTGACCACCGCCGACCCCGCCCCCGCCCGGCCGCGCCCGCAGCGGGCCACCGCCCGCCCCGGCCCCCGGGGCTGAGCGGCCGTGCGTCTGGTGCTGCAACGGGTCGCCGCCGCCCGGGTCGAGGTCGACGGCGAACGCGTGGGGGCGATCGACCGCCCCGGTCTGCTGGTGCTGGTCGGGGTCACCCACGACGACACGGTCGAGGTCGCCGACCGGCTGGCCGAGAAGACCTGGACCCTGCGGATCCTGGACGGCGAGCGGTCCTGCGAGCAGGACGGCGCCCCGCTGCTGGTGGTGAGCCAGTTCACCCTCTACGCCGACACCCGCAAGGGCCGCCGGCCGTCGTGGAGTGCGGCCGCACCGCGACCGGTGAGCGAGCCGCTGGTGCAGGCCTACGTCGACGCGCTCCGCCGCCGGGGGGCCGAGGTCGCGACCGGGGTCTTCGGGGCCGACATGCAGGTCAGCCTGACCAACGACGGACCGGTGACCGTGCTGCTCGACTCCCAGGTCTGAGCGGGCGGGTCCGACCGCCCCGCGCGGGGTCAGCGGCGTGCGGTCCGGGTCAGGACCCGGCGGTGGCGAAGGCCACGTCGGAGATCAGGACGGCGTCCCGGGTGCTCTGCGGCTGACCGGGCGGGGTGCTCGCGTCGATGGTCAGGGTCACCGTCCCGACCGGGTGGGCGGGCACGGTCATCACCTGCAGCCCCTCCTCGCCGTCGACCAGCCGCTGCGGGTAGGCCGCGCCGTCGGGGAAGGTCCAGGTGACCTCGGTGATCCGCCGATACTCCCCGTACCGGTGGGCCCCGCTGGCCGGGTCGACCTTGGCGTAGCCGTTGACCAGCCCGACCTGGGTCACCGTCGAGCCGGCCGGGAAGGCGAACGCGATGGTGTGTCCCACCCCGGCCCCGTCGCACCGCCAGGCCGTGCTGGCCACCCCGTCCAGCAGACCGGCCGGGGTGTAGCTGACCGTCTGGCCGGCGTCGTCGGTGGCGGCGGGGGCCTGACAGTCGGGGGCGGCGGACAGCGGGCGTACGCCGTGCCGCGACGCCGGACCCGCCTGGGCGCCGCCGGGGCCCGGCCCACCCTGTTCGCGCAGGACGAGGAAGACGACGATCAGCGCCACGAGCAGGACAGCGAGCCCCACGACCAGAGCGGCACGGCGCGACCCGGACGGCGAGAGGGACGATGACGCCGCAGGCTGGGCGGCGATCGGGGGCTCGGCCGGGACCGGTCGGGGCCGGACGACGGTGGGAGGGGCCACGGACGGGTCGGCCGGGACCGCGTCCCCGGCTGCGCCGGCGTCGGATGAGCCCGACACCGTTGCCCCGTCGGCGGGCGCCCCGGTGTCGGCCGCCCCGGCGGGGCGGTACAGCCAGTCGAAGGTCTCGTCGACCCCACCGGGAGGGCTCAGCGAGGGCTCGAAGTGCCGGGGGGTGGGGCGGAAGCCCCGGGCCGGCTGGGAGGCACCGCGGTAGAGCGACTCGTACGGGTGCGGACGACCCGGATCGGTGTGCTCCTCGGGCGGACCCGAGGGGTGTCCCGGGGAAGGTGACCCGGGCAGGTCCCGGTCCGGCGGCTTGGACATCGGGGCTCAGTCTAGCCCGCCGGCGACCCGACCACGGCGCGCGAAAGGGGCGGGAGCCGCCGCTCCCGCCCCTTCGCCGACCTGGTCAGACGGCCTTCGCCGCCGCCTCCAGCTCGATGTCGATCTCGGTCACACTGCCTCGTGTGGCCTTGACCACCCGGTCGACCGAGGCGCCCGGAGCCAGGGTCCGCAGCGTCCACTCACCGTCGCCGGCGAAGAACCGGAAGTGGCCGGTGGCCGAGGTGGGCACCTCGGCGGTGAACTCACCGGTGGCGTCCAGCAGCCGCACGTACGCGCTGCCGGCGGGCTGGCCGCTGCGCAGCACGCGGCCCTGGATGACGGCTTCCTTGGTCACATCGATACCGGCGACGCTGAGGCCGCCCTGGGTTGCTCCGCACATGCTGTTCTCCTGGAGAGTGGGTGGGGGTCAGACGCGAGGCGTCAGTTGGTGCCGGGCTCGTCGCCGATGGCGACGGGGACCCCGACGAGGGAGCCGTACTCGGTCCAGGAGCCGTCGTAGTTCTTGACGTTCTTCTGGCCCAGGAGCTCCTGCAGCACGAACCAGGTGTGCGCGGAGCGCTCACCGATGCGGCAGTAGGCGATGATGTCGCCGTCCCAGTCCACACCGGCCTGGCTGTAGATCTTCTTCAGCTCGTCGTCGGACTTGAAGGTGCCGTCGTCGTTCGCCGCCTTGCTCCAGGGCACGTTCACCGCGGTCGGGATGTGCCCGCCGCGCTGGGACTGCTCCTGCGGCAGGTGGGCCGGGGCGAGCAGCCGACCGGCGTACTCGTCGGGGCTGCGCACGTCGACCATGCTCTTGAGGCCGATCGCGGCCACGACCTCGTCACGGAACGCACGGATGTCGGTGTTGGGGGGCGAGGCCTGGTAGCTGGTGGCCGGCCGGGTCACGGTCTCGGTGCTCAGCTCGCGGGCGTCGAGCTCCCACTTCTTGCGGCCGCCGTCGAGCAGCAGCGCCTTCTCGTGGCCGTACAGCTTGAAGTACCAGTAGGCGTACGCGGCGAACCAGTTGTTGTTGCCGCCGTAGAGCACCACGGTGTCGTCGTTGCCCACGCCGCGCTCGGACAGGAGCTTCTCGAACTGCTCCTGGTTCACGAAGTCGCGTCGGATCGGGTCCTGCAGGTCCTTCTTCCAGTCCAGCTTGATCGCACCGGCGATGTGGCCACCGTCGTAGGCGGTGGTGTCCTCGTCGACCTCGATCAGAACGACGTTGTCGTCGGTTCCGTGGGCGGCGACCCAGTCGGCGTCGACGAGTACTTCTTGCCTGCTCATGTCCTAGATCTCCTGATGTGTGGGTGTGGCCCGGCAACCGAGCGCGGTCCTGCCTCGCGAGGCACGCGGCAGGGGGGTCTGAGGGAGCGGGAGGCCCCCGGGCTCGGTCGTCACGACCGGCGGGGCGCAGGTCGTCCCTAGCGGGACGGACACAAGGACGAACGCATTCGTCCGTGGTCGACGGCCCGACGACGGACCAGAGCGCACCGGACCCGGCACGTCACCGCCGGCCGGCGGACCCCTGCGCTCGTCGTGGACACGCGATCACAGTACGGCGAGGGCCCCGGCGGCCCAACCAGTGTCTCGTTCAATGAGACCCGTGTTCATATATTGGACGGACAGGTGGGGACCTCGGCCCGGGGTGCGGATTGTTTCGGAATGTGAGCGGTTTGTCCCGATGTTCGCGTGACGTTCACCACAACGTGACTCTCCGTTGGTGCGCAGATGTGGGCGTTTGTCGCCGAATCGGACCGGAAGCGACGGCTCAGCCGCCCGCGAACGGGGGCAGCACCTCGGCCCGCACGGGTCCCTCCAGGACCCGTTCCAGGTCGCCCCGGTGGGCCGCCACCCCGTCGACCAGAACAGAGCTTGCCCTGACCACACGGGCAAAGCGGGGGTCCGACCGACGGCCGGTGACGACCTCAAGGGCCTCCGCGACAGAGGCCGCTTCCACCGTCTCCTCGGCCGTCCCCGCAGCCGCTTTCGCCCCGGCCCAGTAATGAAGGGAAACCAACACCATTCCAGTAGTGTCGGTCATGCAACGACGCTCCCCGTGGTGGGGTCGACGCACCACGGACCCGACCCGCTGGCCGAGGAGACCGAGATGGCGACCTTACTGCTGCTCACGAACGACATGCACTCGTCCTCGGAGATCCTCCCGGCCCTGGAGCTGCTCCCGCACCAGCTCAAGGTCGCGCAGGCCGAGGCCACCGCCCTGCTGGACGCCCCAGCCGCCGACATCATCCTGCTGGACGCGCGCCGCGACCTGGTCGGAGCCCGGTCGCTGTGCCGGCTGATGGAGACCACCGGCAAGGAGGCGCCCCTGCTGGTCATCGTGAGCGAGGGCGGCCTGGCCGCCCTCTCCTCGGACTGGGGCTTCGACGACCTGCTGCTGGCCTCGGCCGGCCCCGCCGAGGTCGACGTCCGGATCCGGCTGGCCATGACCCCCTCGGTCAGCCACGGCGCCGACCCACTGATCCAGACCGGCAACATCGTCATCGACGAGGCCGGCTACAGCGCCAAGCTCAACGGCACCCAGCTCGACCTCACCTACACCGAGTTCGAGCTGCTCAAGTACCTCGCCCAGCACCCCGGGCGGGTGTTCAGCCGTCAGCAGCTGCTCAGCGACGTCTGGGGCTACGACTACTACGGGGGCACCCGCACCGTCGACGTGCACGTCCGGCGGCTGCGGGCCAAGCTCGGCCCCGAGTACGAGTCGGTCATCGGCACCGTGCGCAACGTGGGCTACAGGTTCGTCGCCCCGGCCGAGGAGTCGGCCGCCCGCATCTGAAGTCTCCGACCCGCCCGCTCAGGCGTTGTCGGCAGCGTGCCGGCTGCGCTCCACCAGCCGGCGCAGGTGCACCGGCACGGTCCCGGGCGGGCCGTCGGTCCGCAGGTACTGGACCGCGCCGATGACCTGGGCGGCCAGCACCGCCACCAGGGTCACAGCGAGCAGCGCCGCCGCGGTGGTCGACCAGCCGGCGTACGCGCTGCCGGTCATGCTGGCGACCAGGGCCAGCAGGGCCACGGCGTAGGAGGCCAGGTGCGCGACCCAGGACAGCCGGACCTCGGTCCGCAGGTCCTGCGGGCGCACCCCGCGCCAGGACGCCATGGCCCGCCGCCACACCAGCACCTGCACCACGCACGCGGCCAGCATCCCCACGGCGGCGCCGAGGGCGGCGACCGCCCACCCGCGCCCGGTGTCCTGCGACGAGAAAGCGGGGAAGGTCGCGACGGCCCCGGCCGCGGTCACGGTCCCCAGCAGGGCCACCCCGGCCCCGACCCAGACCAGCCGCAGGTGCGGCACCATCCGGGCCGCTACGGCCGGCTGCTCGGTGGCGCCGTAAGCACCGATGTCCTCAGGGTCGTACTCCGGGTCGCGCATCGCGCAGGGCGGTCCTTCCTCAACCGAGGGCCCGCGGGGTCCAGATCCACCGCACCTTGCCCTGCGCCGAAGTCTAGATCCCCTACCGTGAGCGGCATGGCCGACCGCGAGCGCATCCTCTCCCGTCCCGCCCTGACCGCGGTCGAGGTGGCCCAGGTCGAGCGGCTGGTCGCGGCGGCCACCGCCGCCGACGGGGCTCCGGCCCTGAACGAGGCGGCCCACCTGCACCTGCGGCACCCCCGACCCGGCGTACGACATCTGCTCGCCCTCGCCGACGGGGACGCCGGGGCCGGGCTGAGCGGGGCCGAGCTGGTCGGGTACGCCGAGGTCGAGGCCGGCGAGGGGGCCGCAACGGGCCAGGTCGTCGTCGCCCCGGACCACCGGCGCCGGGGACTGGGCACCGCCCTGGTCGAGCGGCTGCGCGCCGAGTCCGCCCAGCCGGTGCAGTTCTGGGCCGTGGGCGACTCCCCCGCCGCCCAGTCACTGGCCCGCCGGTCGGGCCTGGTCCCGCGCCGGACGCTGCTGGTCATGCGCCGGCCCAGCAGCGAGCCGCTGCCGGTGGCCACCCTGCCCGAGGACGTACGGCTGCGGGCCTTCGTGCCCGGGACCGACGATCAGGCCTGGCTGGCGGTGAACGCCCGCGCCTTCGCCCACCACCCCGAGCAGGGCGCGCTGACCGCCGCCGACCTGGCCGAGCGGACCGCCGAGGCATGGTTCGACCCGGCGGGCTTCCTGCTGGCCGTCCGCGGGACCCGGGTGCTCGGGTTCCACTGGACCAAGCAGCACCCCGACCACCTGGGCGAGGTCTACGTCATCGGGGTCGATCCCGACGCCGGCGGCCAGGGTCTGGGCAAGGCGCTGCTCGGGGCCGGGCTCGAGCACCTGGCGCGCTCCGGCAGCACCGTGGTGCAGCTGTACGTCGAGGCCGACCACGACCGGGCGGTGGGCCTCTACCGGTCCTATGGCTTCGTCCCGGCCGCGCGTGATGTGATGTACGCCCAGCCCTGACGCGGTGGTCAGGGACCGGGCGTGCCCGTGGCCCGGCGCAGCAGATTGCCGTCCACAGACCGCGACCCCGGCGAGCACGAACCGCCGTGGCCGCACCCCTACAGCAGGAGAACGATGGAAGCCGTCGACACCGCACGCACCAGCCCCCAGGGGGTTGGCTCCGACAGCACCCCCGACCCGGTCGAGGTCGGGGACGAGACCCGCCTGCTGGAGCTGCCGACGGACCGCTTCCTGGACCGCGAGCTGTCCTGGCTGGCCTTCAACAACCGGGTCCTGGACCTGGCCAAGGACCGCGTCCGGGTGCCGCTGCTGGAGCGGGCCAAGTTCCTGGCCATCTTCGCCTCCAACCTGGACGAGTTCTACATGGTCCGGGTCGCGGGGCTGAAGCGCCGGATCGCCGCGGGGGTGGCCGTGCCGACGGTCAGCGGACTGATGCCGCGCGAGGTGCACTCGGCCATCCTGAACCGGACCCGGGAGCTGGTCGCGGAGCAGGCCCGGGTGTTCCACGCCGAGATCCGGCCCGAGCTGGCCGAGCATGGCATCGAGATCCTGCGCTGGGACGAGCTCACGGTCGAGGAGAAGGACCGGATGGACGACCTGTTCACCGAGCGGATCTTCCCGGTCCTGACCCCGCTCGCCGTGGACCCCTCGCACCCCTTCCCCTACATCTCCGGTCTGTCCATCAACCTCGCCGTGCTGGTGAAGAACCCCGAGACCGGGGCCCGGCAGTTCGCCCGGGTCAAGGTGCCCTCGGTGCTGTCGCGCTTCCTGCCGCTGTCGGAGGGCCGCTACGTCGCGCTCGAGGACGTCATCGCCCAGCACCTGGACCAGCTGTTCAGCGGCATGCAGGTGGTCGGCCAGCACACCTTCCGGGTGACCCGGAACGAGGACGTGGAGGTCGAGGAGGACGACGCCGAGAACCTGCTGCTGGCCCTGGAGAAGGAGCTGCTGCGCCGCAAGGTCGGCCGACCCCCCGTACGGCTGGAGGTCGAGGACGACATCGACCCCAAGATGCTGGAGCTGCTGCGCAGCGAGCTGGACGTCAAGGAGACCGAGGTCTTCCTGGTCCCGGGGCCGCTGGACCTGCGGGGGCTGTTCGCCCTCACCGAGATCGACCGGGCCGAGCTGAAGTACCCGGCCTTCCTGCCCTCCACCCACCCGCATCTCTCGGAGGTGGAGACGGCCAAGCCGGCGGACATGTTCGCCGCGCTCAAGCAGCGCGACGTGCTGCTGCACCACCCGTACGACTCCTTCGCCACCAGCGTGCAGCGCTTCATCGAGCAGGCGGCCGACGACCCGCAGGTGCTGGCCATCAAGCAGACCCTCTACCGGACCTCGGGCGACTCCCCCATCGTGGACGCGCTGATCGAGGCGGCCGAGGCGGGCAAGCAGGTGCTGGCCCTGGTGGAGATCAAGGCCCGCTTCGACGAGCAGGCCAACATCGCCTGGGCGCGACGGCTGGAGCAGCACGGCTGCCACGTGGTCTACGGGCTGGTCGGGCTGAAGACCCACTGCAAGCTGTCGATGGTGGTCCGCGACGAGCCGGAGGGGCTGCGCCGCTACGTGCACATCGGCACGGGCAACTACAACCCCAAGACGGCCCGGCTGTATGAGGACATGGGGCTGCTGACCGCCAACCCGATCATCACCGAGGACGTGGGCCGGCTCTTCAACCACCTTTCCGGGATGTCCAAGGAGACCCAGTACCGCCGGCTCCTGGTCGCCCCGCACGGGATCCGGACCGGACTGATCGAGCGGATCAACCACGAGATCACCAACCGCGAGGCCGGGCTGCCGGCCGGGATCCGGATCAAGGTCAACTCGCTGGTCGACGAGGCCATCTCGGACGCCCTCTACCGCGCCTCGCACGCCGGGGTGCCGGTCGACCTGTGGGTGCGGGGGATCTGCACGATCCGGCCCGGGATGCCCGGTCTGAGCGAGAACATCCGGGTGCGCAGCATCCTGGGCCGCTTCCTGGAGCACAGCCGGCTGTTCTGGTTCGCCAACGGCGGGAACCCCTCGGTCGGGATCGGCTCCGCCGACATGATGCACCGCAACCTCGACCGCCGGGTCGAGGTGATCGGGTCCATCACCAACCGCGACCACGTGACCGAGATCGGCGAGCTCTTCGACGTGGCCTTCGACAAGGGCACCGCCTCCTGGAAGCTGCAGCCCGACGGCAGCTGGGTGGCCTACACCGTCGACGCCGAGGGCAAGCCCCTGCTCGACATGCAGGAGCTGCTGATCAACGCCAAGAGCCGGCGTCGGGTCAGCGCGAAGTAGCCGCCCGCCGTGCCCACCCGCGCCTCCTCGCACCGACCACCCCGGGCCAAACCCGGCCGCCCCGTCCTGGCCGGCGGGGCGGTGGTGACCCGCCGCCATCCCGTCCGGGGGATCGAGGTGGTGGTCATCCACCGCAAGCGCTACGACGACTGGACCCTGCCCAAGGGCAAGCTGGAGGCCGGAGAGTCGGTGCCGGTGTGCGCCGTACGGGAGGTGTGGGAGGAGACCGGGGTCACCATCAAGCTCGGGGTGCCCCTGGACACCATCCGCTACGAGACCGGCAAGCCGGGGCTGAAGCAGGTGGAGTACTGGGGCGGCTCGGTGCTGGCGGCGGTCCGGCGGGCCCCGGACGCCGAGGTGGACGTCGTCTCCTGGCTGCCCGTCCGGGCCGCGATGGCGCGGCTCACCTACGCCCACGACCACTTCCTGGTCCAGCAGTACCTGGACCAGCCCGCCACCACCCCGCTGCTGATCGTCCGGCACGCCAAGGCGATGGACCGCAAGGACTGGTCCAAGAAGGACTCCGCCCGCCCGATCAACGCCCGCGGTCGCCGTCAGGCCAAGCTGCTGGTGCCGATGCTCGCCGCGTACGGGGTGACCCGGCTCGTCTCCTCCACCTCCGCCCGCTGCCAGGCCACCGTGGCCCCGTACGCCGGCCGCCAGGGCCTGAGCGTCGAGTCCTACGGCCAGCTCAGCGAGGAGGAGGGCAGCGACGACGCCAAGGGCGTGGCCAAGCTGATGCAGAACGTCCGCGACGCCACCCTGGCCAACGGGGAGCCGACGGCGGTCTGCGTGCACCGGCCCGTGCTCCCGCACATCCTGGAGGCGCTCGACATGGCGCCCATGACGCTGGTCACCGGCGAGTTCCTGGTCGCGCACCTGACGGCCGACGGTGGCGTGCACGCGGTGGAGCGGCACCGACCGCAGGCCTGAGCCGGAGCGCTCGCGCCGCCGCGCCGGTGGGGCGACCCGCCGGGATCGTTCATCTGCTGTTCATCCAGCACGGTCCATCAGGAAACGTGCGACCCGTACGTTCGCGCTCAGCGACAGGCCTTCGAGCCTGACCGCTGACCGCCTCCGGGGACAACCGTGGGCGCCACCTTGGGGGATGGTGTGCATCCCCCCGAGTTGTCAAAAGGACACGCATGCCCAAGAACCGCCTCCTCTCGTCGCGGATCACCAAGCTCGCCGCCGTGCTCGCCCTCGGCACCCTCAGCCTCGCCGCGTGTGGCTCGGACCCCGCGGCCCCCTCGGCCACCGACTCCTCCGCCGGCGGCTCGACCTCGGCGTCCGGCGCCGGCGGCCTGACCTGCCCCGCGGGCAAGCTCTCCGCCGAGGGCTCCAGCGCGCAGGCCAACGCCATCAGCGAGGTCATCGCCAACTACAACGCCGAGTGCGGCGACAAGGCGACCATCGAGTACAACCCCACCGGCTCCGGTGCGGGCATCAAGTCGTTCTACAACGGCCTGGTCGACTTCGCCGGCTCCGACTCCGCGCTCAAGTCGGTGGAGAAGGACGGCGTGATCGAGACCGACAAGGCCAAGGAGCGCTGCCAGGGCAACCCGGCCTGGGACCTCCCGATGGTCGTCGGCCCGATCGCCTTCGCCTACAACATCGACGGCGTCGACAAGCTGGTCCTGAACGCCGAGGTCCTGGCCGAGATCTTCAACGGCACCATCAAGACCTGGAACGACCCGAAGATCGCCAAGCTCAACTCCGGCGTCACGCTGCCCAGCGCCCCCATCACGGTGTTCTTCCGCTCCGACGAGTCCGGCACCACCGAGAACACCACCAAGTTCCTGAAGGCCGCCGGCAACGGCGCCTGGAAGGACGAGCCGGCCAAGGCATGGACCGGCACCGGGCAGGGCAAGAACAAGTCCTCCGGCGTGGCCGAGGGCGTCGCCAGCACCAAGAACTCGATCTCCTACGTCGAGTGGAGCTACGCCCGCGACAACAAGCTCGCGATCGCCCAGCTCGACTCCGGCAAGGGTGGCGTCGAGCTCACCGGTGACGCCGTGGGCAAGGCCGTCGCCGAGGCCACCGTGGCCGGCACCGGCAACGACCTCAGCCTCAGCCTGAAGTACTCGGGCACCGGCGCCGGCGCCTACCCGGCGCTGCTGGTCACCTACGAGATCGTCTGCAGCAAGGGTCTCGCCGCCGACAAGACCGCCCTGGTCAAGGACTTCCTGACCTACTTCGCCTCGGCGAAGAACCAGAGCTCGCTCGAGGACCTGGGCTACGCCCCGCTCCCGGCCGACCTGCAGACCAAGGTCACCGCGGCCGTCGCTGCGGTCTCCTGACCCTGGGCCCCCGGCAGGTCACCTGGCTCCCCCTCCAGGTGACCTGCCCCCCCGCTCGCTGAGACCACAAGGAAGAAGCGGTCGATGACCTACACCCCGACGTCGGGCCGTCGCACGCTGGACGGCGTCCGGCAGCCTCACCCGGCGGACGTCCGCGAACCGGTTTCGGCGGAAGCCTCACCGGTAGTGGACGATGGTCCCGTGAGCACCCGCAGCCCGGTTCCTCAGGTCACCTCGCACCCGGCCCGGCCGCGTCCGGCGGCTCCCCAGCCCACCGGCCACGGGGTCCAGCTGGCCGAGATCAGCCAGGCCGGCGACCGGACCTTCCGCTTCCTGGCCGGCGGCTCCGGGGTGCTGATCATCGCTCTGGTCGCCTTCGTGGGGATCTTCCTGCTGGCCCTGGCCCTGCCGTCGCTGCTGCAGGACCGCGACAACTTCCTGTTCTCCCGCAGCTGGACCGTGGTCGGCGACGAGCTGCGCTTCGGCATCGCCGGGCTGCTGTGGACCACCGTGCTGTCGTCCGTGGTCGCCATGATCATCGCGGTCCCGGTCGCCATCGGGGTCGCGCTCTTCCTCACCCAGTACCTGCCGCGCCGGTTCTCGGGCCCGCTGTCCTTCGTCATCGACCTGCTGGCCGCGGTGCCCTCCATCATCTTCGGCCTCTGGGGCCTGACCGTCCTCGGGCCCTTCCTGCGCCCGGTCGGCCTGTGGGTCTCCGGCCACCTGGGCTTCATCCCGCTCTTCCGGGCTGAGATCGACCCCAGCTCCTCGGTGTTCGTCGCCTCGGTCGTGCTGGCGATCATGATCCTGCCGATCATCACCGCCATCTCCCGCGACGTCTTCACCCAGACCCCGCGGGACCAGATCGAGGCCGCCCTCGCCCTGGGTGCCACCCGCTGGGAGGTCATCAGGTCCGCGGTGCTGCCGTACGGCCGGTCCGGGGTCGTCAGCGCCTCGATGCTCGGCCTCGGCCGCGCGCTCGGCGAGACCGTCGCCGTGCTCATCATCCTCAGCCAGGCGGCCCCCGGCAGCGCCTTCACGCCCTCGATCTTCGCCGGCGGGGAGACCTTCGCCAGCAAGATCGCCAACAACGCCTCCGAGTTCGACACCCCGTCGAAGACCGGAGCCTTCATCGCCGCCGGCCTGGTGCTGTTCGTGGTGACCTTCGTGGTCAACGCGCTCGCCCGGATCGTCGCGACCAGGGGGACCGCCCGCTCATGAGCCTCGACACCTCCTCCACGCCCCTGTCCTTCCGGCGCCCCAGTGGGCTGCGGACGGTCAAGAACGGCGCCGCCTGGGTCTACGTGTCCCTGGCCGCCGTGCTGACGGTCATCCCGCTGGTCTGGATCCTCTACACCGTCATCAGCCAGGGATACCGCCTGGTGCTCAACTCGAACTGGTGGCTGCAGAGCCAGCGGGGCATCACCCCGCGCCGCGAGGGGGGCGGTGCCTACCACGCCATCATCGGCACGGTCGAGATCGGCCTGATCTGCGCCCTGATCGCGGTGCCGCTGGGCATCCTGGGCGCCATCCTCCTGATCGAGTACGCCCGCGGCAGCAAGGCGGCCCGGGCGGTCAGCTTCGCCGTGGACATCCTCAGCGGCCTCCCCTCGATCGTGGCCGCGCTGTTCATCTACGCCCTCTTCATCACCGTCTTCGGCTTCGGCCGCTCGGTGATCGCGGTCTCCTGCGCCCTGACCCTGCTGATGCTGCCGGTGGTGCTCAGGTCGACCGAGGAGATGCTCAAGCTGGTCCCGGACTCGCTGCGGGAGGCCTCGTACGCCCTCGGGGTGCCGTGCTGGAAGACCATCCTGCACGTCGTCATCCCGACCGCGTTCAGCGGCATCTCGACCGGGGTGGTGCTGGGCCTGGCCCGCGTGATGGGCGAGACCGCACCCCTGCTGATCCTGGTCTCGTACGCGGTGGGCATCAACTTCTCCCCCACGTCGGCGACCATGGGCGCCCTGCCCACCATGATCAACTCCGGCCGGGACCAGGCGCCGACGCTGCCCGGCTACGAGCGGGTCTGGGCCGCCGCGCTCACCCTCATCCTGATCGTCATGTTGCTCAACCTGCTCGCCCGCGGCATCGCCCGGGCCAGCAAGCTGAAGGAGAAGTAGACCGATGGCCAAGCGCATCGACGTCTCGAACGTCGACATCTACTACGGCGCGTTCCACGCGGTGCAGGACGTCTCGATGACGGTCGAGCCGCGTACGGTGACCGCGTTCATCGGTCCGTCCGGGTGCGGCAAGTCGACCCTGCTCCGGACCCTCAACCGGATGCACGAAGTGATCCCCGGGGCCCACGTGAAGGGCCGGGTCCAGCTCGACGGGACCGACCTGTACGGCGCCGGCGTCGACCCGGTCGCGGTGCGTCGGGTGGTGGGCATGGTCTTCCAGCGGCCCAACCCGTTCCCCTCGATGTCGATCTACGACAACGTGGCGGCCGGTCTCCGGCTCAACGGGGTCAAGAACAAGGGCGTGCTGAACGAGGCCGTGGAGCGGTCGCTGGTCGCGGCCAACCTGTGGAACGAGGTCAAGGACCGGCTGGGCAAGGCCGGCATCGGCCTGTCCGGCGGTCAGCAGCAGCGGCTGTGCATCGCGCGGGCCATCGCGGTCGAGCCGCAGGTGCTGCTGATGGACGAGCCCTGCTCGGCCCTGGACCCGATCTCGACCCTGGCCATCGAGGACCTGATCGGGGAGCTCAAGGAGCAGTTCACCGTGGTCATCGTCACCCATAACATGCAGCAGGCGGCCCGGGTCAGCGACCAGACGGCGTTCTTCAACCTGGCGGCCCAGGGCAAGCCGGGCAAGCTGATCGAGATCGGGTCGACCGAGACCATCTTCTCCAACCCGACCCAGAAGGCCACCGAGGACTACATCACCGGCCGTTTCGGCTGAGCCGGAGTTGGCCCCGCAACTAGAATCGGCGCCGTGAGCGCATCCGCAGGCTGGTATCCGGACCCGGGCGGCGGGGAGAACCTCTACCGCTACTGGGACGGCAAGGCGTGGTCGGCGGCCACCTCGCCGAACCCCAGCGCACCCCCGCCCACCCAGGGCCTGGTCGGCCCGGCCGGCGTTCCCGCCGGGGCGGGCGGCGGTCTCAGCAGCCGGCCCCTGACGGGCGGGTCCGCGGCCGGCTACGGCGCGACCAACCCGTACGCGGGCGGCGGCACCGGGACCAACCCGTACGCGGGCGGCACCGGCGGCGCCGGGTTCGGCCCGCTGGGCTCCGGAGCGGGGGGTCGACCGGACCCGTACGCCCAGTACCAGCAGACCCAGAAGAAGCGCTCCCCCCTCGGCTGGTGGGTGGCCGGGGCCGCGCTGCTCGTGGTTCTCATCGTGGTCGCGGTGATCGCGGTCCGGGCCATCAGCGGCGGGGTGGCCACCAGCGGCCAGCCCGCGGGTCAGCCCAGCGGCAGCGTCTGCCCCGCCGAGCCGACCACCAGCCCGAGCACGCAGGCCCACCCCAACGACGGCCGGGTGCACGGCGGACCCGTGTCCTTCCCGACCCTGGGCCCGCCGTTCGAGGCACCCCAAGGTGACGACCGGGTGCCCTTCGGCACCGACGTCGCCGTCCAGCAGGTGACGGTGGAGGCGAACTACCAGCCCAGCTCCAACTGGGTGGCCTCCGTGCTGGTCGGCGAGCTGCAGGCCGGCGACGGCTTCTTCACCCCCGAACAGGGGGCCCAGATCGTGGTCAAGTGCATCCTGGGCAAGTTCTACGGCAACAACCCGGTGACCAGCGACGTCAAGGTCAACAAGGGCGCGACGATCGACGGGCACCAGGCCTGGCTGGTCGAGTCGCAGCTCGGCTTCGACATCCCCGGCCTCAAGACCAAGGGTGAGCTGCTGATCGTGGCCATCGTCGCCACCGGGCAGACCGCCGGGCTGTTCTACGCCTCCATCCCGGACACGACCCCCGAGCTGGTCGCCCCGGCCCGGGAGTCGCTCAAGGCGCTCCAGGTCGACGGCTGACCCCGACGGGTCAACGGACCGCGGCGATCGACCGCAGCAGCCGGCGGGCCCCCACCCGCCACCCGGAGCGGGTCGCCGTGCGGGCCGGCGGCCGGCCCGGCAGGTCCAGCCGGGTCAGACGGCGCCGCTTGACGTAGCGTCCCCGGTCGCCGGGGTGCTGCTCCAGGAACGCCACCGCCTCCCCGCGCCGGGCCGCCAGCAGCTGCGGCTGCATGGCGTAGGAGACCGCGACCACCAGCGCGGACAGGGCGGGGACCTGCCGCAGGACGGCACCGTCACCACCGGGGCCCGACACCGGGACGCCCGCCGCGGGGGCCAGCGGGGGCACCAGGGCGTCCACCAGCGTGACCGGGATCCGGTTGCTGTTCTGGTAGGGCGAGAGCCGTTCCAGCAGCAGCTCGGTGCCCAGGCAGGCGACCGGCAGCCCGTACGCCGTGGCCGCGGTCAGCAGCCCCGTCGAGAAGCAGCCCAGCACCAGCACGACCGGCTCCCGGGCGTACAGGGTCTCGGCGAGGTCGGAGGTCGGGGCGAGCTCGACGCCGACCCCGCGGGCGGCCGCGCGGCGGACCAGCGCGGCGGCCTGCCCGGCCGGGGCCCCGGGGTGCGGCTTGAAGAGCACCCGGGAGGAGCCCGCCGCGGCCGCGGCCAGCATCGTCTCGTAGAGCTCGAGCTCCTCGTTCTCGGTGAGCAGCCCGGCCGAGGACAGGTACTGCCCCAGCACCAGGGCCACCGGCTCCGCGTACGCCGGGGCCCGGTCCGGCCCGAGCTCGGCCACCACGGACCGGAAGAGGGGGATCGGCACCAGGACCGTCGGCACCGCCCACTCGCTCAGCAGCAGCGGGGCCAGCCCGGGGACCAGGTCGAGGTGCAGCAGCCGCTCGATCCGGGCCCCCACGTCGTCCGGCATCGGGTTCCGGGTGGGGCCGTAGCTCATCAGACCGTCGGCGTACACCTCGATCGGGGCCTCGGCGAAGATCCGCGACAGGGCCTGGGCCGGGCTGACCTGGATGCTCTCCAGGACCAGCCGCACCTCGGCCTCCCCCAGCCGCCAGCGCTGACGGAAGGCGCGCTCCCACAGAGGCAGGTCGACGCTGCGCGGGTTCCAGGCCGACGGGTGCTGGGGGGCGATGGTCTCGTTGTAGTCCAGCACCTCGTCGAAGCGGGCGGCGAGGGCGGCGAAGCCCGGGGTCTCGGCCACCGACGGGGACGCCTCGGGCATCGTCGCGTTGTTGCTCAGCACCAGCAGCCGCCGCTCGGCCGGCTCGAACAGGTCGGCTTCGAGCGCGGCGACCACGGTGGCCAGGCCGAACGCGGTGGAGGCGACGAAGATCTGGGTGCTCATGCCGCCCACCTCAGCCGGGTCAGGGTCTCGGCCCGCACCGGGTCGAGCAGCGCGACCACCGGGTCCAGGTCGCCGGTCGGCAGCGAGCGCAGGGCGCGCCCGGTCAGCCGCCGCAGCCGCTCCCCCAGCTCGACCGGGTAGCGGTCCAGCTGGGCGAGGTGGTGGCAGGCCATCGCGCAGAACGACCGGACCGCCTTGGGCAGGAACACCTCGGCCTCCCGGTCGGCCCGGACCCGGGCGATGATGCCCTCGAAGGCGGGCAGGAAGTCGAACTGCCGCTCGTCGGCGAGCTGGGTCAGCGACGCGGCGACCTCGCGGCGGTAGCGCACCCCGTGCAGACCCACCACGGCCAGGGTGTCCGCCTCCAGGTGCAGCCGCCACGCCCAGGGCCGGTCCTCGCACGTCCGCAGGCTCTCGTCGAAGCCCAGCAAGCCGCACTCCAGCAGCCGGCGGTCGTAGACCCCGGCCCAGGCGTACGGGGCGTCGACCGAGGAGCGCCGGTGGGCCGGGCCGATGCCGGTCCGGGCCGGACGCACCACCCCGCGCGGGCCGTACGGGACCCGGTGCACGGTCCGCTCCCGGCCGCGGACCTGGACGTGGTCGGTGCGGAGCACGTCGCAGCGCAGCGACCGGGCGGCGGCGAGCAGCTCGGTGTAGTAGCCCGGCGCCACCACGTCGTCGCCGTCGAGGAAGGTCAGGTAGCGGCCCCGGGCGACCGCGAGGCCGGCGTTCCGGGCCCCCGAGAGGCCCCGGTTGACCGGCAGCGTGAGCAGGGTCGCCCCCGGCAGCCGCGCGGCGCCCTCGGCCAGGATGGCCGCCGTGTCGTCGGTGGAGGCGTCGTCGACCAGCACGAGCTCCACCTCCGGGGCGGCGTTCGCGGCCAGGCTGCGCAGGGTCTGCGCGGCGTAGCCGGCGACGTTGTAGAACGGCACGACGACCGAGAGCTGGGGCGTGGGGCCGGGGTGGGACGATGCGGACACCTGGGCAGGGTAGGCCGCCCGGATACGGGTGGGGTGAGGCCCAGGTGACCGGTGGCCCAACCCCGGATGAACCCCCGGTGACGTGGATCTTCGGGTTGGCGGGGTGTTCGCCGTCCGTTCAGATGTCGACCGGAATCTGTCCATCTGCGGCTCCTACCGTCGGGCCATGAACACTTCATGGAACCTGGAAAGCCCGGTGCGTCGTCTCGGAGGTCAGGTCGTCGGCCCCGGCCGCCCTGTCTACGTCACCGCCGAGATCGGCATCAACCACAACGGCGAGCTGGCCAACGCGCTCAAGCTGATGGACCACGCGGTCGACGCCGGCTGTGACGCGGTCAAGTTCCAGAAGCGCACCCCCGAGGTCTGCACCCCGCGCGACCAGTGGGCCAACGAGCGCGACACCCCCTGGGGCCGGATGACCTACATCGACTACCGGCACCGCGTCGAGTTCGGCCACGACGAGTACGCCGCCATCGACGCCCACGCCCGGTCCCGGGGGATCGCCTGGTTCGCCTCTCCGTGGGACGTGGAGTCGGTCGACTTCCTGGAGCAGTTCGACGTGCCCGCGCACAAGGTCGCCTCGGCCTCGCTGACCGACGACGAGCTGCTGCGCAAGCTGCGCAGCACCGGCCGTACGGTCGTGCTGTCCACCGGGATGTCCACGATGCGCCAGATCCGGCACGCGGTCGAGGTGCTGGGCAGCGACAACATCCTGCTCTGCCACGCCACCAGCACCTACCCGGCGCAGGCCGGCGAGCTCAACCTGCGCATGATCCACACCCTGCAGGCCGAGTTCCCCAACGTGCCGATCGGCTACTCCGGGCACGAGACCGGGCTGCAGACCACCGTCGCCGCCGCCGCCCTCGGCGCGGTCTTCGTCGAGCGGCACGTGACCCTGGACCGCTCGATGTGGGGCTCCGACCAGGCCGCCTCGATCGAGCCGCAGGGCCTGCACCGGCTGGTCCGCGACATCCGGGTCGTCTCCGAGGCCCTGGGCGACGGGGTCAAGAAGGTCTACGACGGCGAGCGCGCGGCCATGAAGAAGCTGCGTCGCGTCGGCGGCGTCGTCGAGGCCGAGCAGAACCTGGTCGCCGTCTCGTGAGCCCCGTCCACGCCCTGGCTCTGGTGGAGAGCCCGGCCCAGCTGCTCAACGTGGTCGAGCTGGGCCAGACCGACCCCGAGTGCACGGCGGTGCCGATCGTCGTGCTGCCGCCGGCCGACGGGCCGGGGCGTGGACAGCTGCGGGCCATGACCTCCCTGGCCCGGGAGGCCGGCCACCCCGTCACCTGGCACGAGCCGCGCCTCGGCGGGGCCTCGGTCGCCCGCAGTGTCCGGGCCATGGCCGGTGAGCTCTCCGGGGTGGACCACCTGGTCATCGGGGACCCGTTCTCCGGCCTGATCCAGGTCATCATCTCGGTCACCCGGCCGGCCTCGGTCACCGTCGTCGACGACGGCACGGCCACCTTGGAGTTCGCCCGGCAGTTCGCCGCCGGCGAGCATCTCACCCGCTGGCACGCCGCCGCGGCCCCCGGTCAGCGCCGCCAGATCGCCTCCCTCGCCCGGAACCAGATCGCCGGCAACGCCCGGCGTTGGATCTCCCCGGTCTCGGGCTGCCGGCTGCGGGTGTTCACGTCGATGGAGGTCGAGCTGGCCCGGGTCGAGGTGCTGCGCAACGACTACAGCTGGGTCCGGTCGCTGCCCACCCCCGAGGTGCTGCCCGGCGCCGACCTGATCGGCACCTCCCTGGTGGAGTCCGGCGTGCTCACGCCGGAGGCCTACCTGGGCGCGGTCGCCGACCTGGCCGGCCGCTACGACGCCGGTCGCTACTTCGCCCACCGGCGCGAGCAGGAGGACAAGCTCGACGACGTACGCCGGCTCGGGCTGGAGGTCGTCCGTCCGCAGCTGCCGCTGGAGCTGGTCGCCCGGCAGGGACCGGTCGCCCAGACCCTGGTCAGCTTCCCCTCCACCGTGGTGCACACCCTGCCCACCGTGCTGTCCGACACCGCCGTCGACGTGGTCGTCTGCGACATCGCCGAGGGCTGGTACGCCCGTCAGGCCAGCGTGGGGGCGGACGCCTTCCTCGGACAGGTGAGCGCCACCGCGCGGCGCCGGCACGGTCTGCGGGCGGTGGCCTCGTGACCACCACCACCACCGCCACCCGCCCCGAGACGCCCGCCCCGCCCGTGGGGCCGGCGGCGCCCTCGGAGGTCCGCACCGTGGCCCTGATCCCCGCCCGGGGCGGCTCCAAGGGCGTGCCGGGCAAGAACCTGCGCCCGGTGGCCGGGGTCACGCTGGTGGAGCGCGCCGTCCGCTCCTGCCGCGCGGCCAGCCACGTGGACGCCGTCTTCGTCTCCACCGACGACGTGGCCATCGCCGACGCCGCCGAGCACGCCGGGGCCCAGGTCATCATGCGACCCGCGTCCCTGGCCGGCGACCTGTCCTCCTCGGAGTCGGTGCTGCTGCACGCCCTGGAGCAGCTCGCCGTGCTCGGTCACGCGCCCGAGGTGGTGGTGTTCGTGCAGTGCACCAGCCCCTTCATCGACGCCGTCGACCTGGACCGCGCGGCGGCGCTGGTGACCGCCGGCGCCGCGGACTCGGTGTTCTCCGCCGTGGCCAGCCACGAGTTCCTCTGGCGCGCCGACGACGAGGAGGACTACCCGGCCGTGGCCGGGCTGAACCACGACGCCGCGTTCCGCCCGCGCCGGCAGGACCGGCGACCCGACTACCGCGAGACCGGCGCCTTCTACGCCATGAGCACCGCGGGCCTGCAGCTCCACCGGCACCGCTTCTTCGGGCGCACCCGGGCCGTCGAGGTCCCCGCCCTCAGCGCGGTCGACGTCGACACCGAGGCCGACCTGGTGCTGGCCGAGGCCGTCGCCCGGGTGCTCGGGGAGACCTCGCCCGGGCTGGCCCCGGCGCTGGGCCACCTGGCCCTGGACGTCGACGTGGTCATCACCGACTTCGACGGCGTGCACACCGACGACACCGCCACCGTGGACGAGTACGGCCGCGAGTCCGTCCGGGTCAGCCGCTCCGACGGGATGGGCGTGGCCCAGCTCCGCGCGGCCGGCGTCGGGATGGTGATCGTGTCCAAGGAGACCAACCCCGTGGTCAGTGCGCGGGCGGCCAAGCTCGGCGTGCCCGCGCTGCAGGGGGTCGACGACAAGGTCCAGGCCGTGGGCGACTGGCTGGCCGCGCAGGGCATCGCCCCCTCCCGGGCGGCCTACCTCGGCAACGACGTCAACGACCTCGGCGCGATGAGCCTGGTCGGGTGGCCGGTCGCGGTGGCCGACGCCCGACCCGAGGTCCGCGAGCTGGCCCGGCTCACCCTGACGCGTCGTGGGGGCCAGGGGGCCGTACGCGAGCTGTGTGACCTCGTCCTGGAGCGCCGACGCCAGCGGGCAGCCGACGGCGTACCGCCCGCAGGACCGGCCACACCCGCGACGGCACGAGCAGTCGAAGCCTCCGCCGTACGCGTGCTGGCCCTGACCCGCTAGCGTGCGGCCGCGCCGGCAGTCCGGTCGCCGACCTCTGGGCCAGCAGCTCGCCGAGCTGGTCGCACCAGTCGTCGTCGGCCGCCGGGTGGAAGTAGTTGTCGCGCAGCCACTCCGGCGCCGGTCGCCGGAACCGGCCGGCGGCCACGTCGGCGAGCGTGCCGAGACAGTCCGAACCGACGAAGACCAGGTTGATCATCTCGGCCGAGACCCCGAAGTCGGACAGGATGCAGACCTCGACCCCGGCGTCCATGGCCTCCAGGGCGGCCGTCGAGGAGACCGTGGTCAGGGCGCGGGCCCGCGCCAGCGCGTCGGTCATCGATCCCCCGGCCAGGCGCACCGAGCCGGCGGCCACCTCGCCGGCCCCGACCAGGTCGGCGAGCAGGTCGGGGTAGGGCCAGGTCTCCTGGTGGGTCTGCTGCTCGGTGGCGAGCGCCCGGACCTTGACCACCCCGTGCCCGGTGGCGGCGAGCGCCCGCAGGATGGCCTCGCGGTCGGCCCGCTCGACCGGGACCTTGGCCTGGGCCGCGAAGACCACGTCGGTCCCGGCCGGACCGGGTCGCACCGGCCCCGCGGCCGCAGACCGGATCCCACCGTCGGCCACCCCGTCGCGCAGCGACCCCCGCAGGAAGGGCAGCCGGGCCAGCCCGAAGCGCAGGTGGGCCGAGGACGAGCGCTCCAGGGCCCCGAACTCGGCGATCTCGCGGTGGCTGTGCAGCAGGAAGAGGTCGCAGCCGACCCGGA
>JAOPXW010000226.1 GCA_025964935.1 Friedmanniella sp.
AGGCCTTCGCGTTCTCTCGGGTTCCGGGATGATCTGGGTGCCCCTGGTGACGTCGTGATCACCGGGCGCGACCGCCAACGTTAGCAGCGACCGGCGACGCCCCCCAAATCGCCGGAGCCGCCTGCGGTCCGGAGGTGCCGTGCCGAGCGGGTCGGAGGAATTGGGCCCTTCCGCCCTGCGTGGGAGGATGGACGCTCCTCAGTCCCACGTACGCGGGACCCTGAACTCTGCTGAACGGACGCCTGTGACCTCGCCTTCGCACGCCCTCGGTCGTGCCGTCCCGCGCCCCGGCCGTACCGACCCTGCGATCATCCGCAACTTCTCCATCATCGCCCACATCGACCACGGGAAGTCGACGCTGGCCGACCGGATGCTGCAGCTGACCGGGGTGGTGGACGGGCGCTCGATGCGGGCGCAGTACCTGGACCGGATGGACATCGAGCGCGAGCGCGGCATCACGATCAAGTCGCAGGCCGTCCGGATGCCGTGGACCGTGTCGGAGGACTTCGTGGTCGCGGGCCGCGAGCCCGACCAGATCTACGTGCTGAACATGATCGACACCCCCGGTCACGTCGACTTCACCTACGAGGTGTCCCGGTCGCTCGCCGCGTGCGAGGGCGCGGTGCTGCTGGTGGACGCCGCCCAGGGGATCGAGGCGCAGACCCTGGCCAACCTCTACCTGGCCCTGGACGCCGACCTGACCATCATCCCGGTGCTGAACAAGATCGACCTGCCCAGCGCCCAGCCGGAGAAGTACGCCGCCGAGCTGGCCGGCATCATCGGCTGCGACCCCGGCGACGTGCTCCGGGTCTCGGCCAAGACCGGCGACGGCGTGCGCGAGCTGCTGGACCAGATCGTGTCCCAGATCCCGGCCCCGGTCGGTGACCCCGACGCCCCCGCCCGGGCCCTCATCTTCGACTCGGTCTACGACACCTACCGCGGTGTGGTCACCTACGTCCGGGTCGTCGACGGGGAGCTGTCCTACCGCGAACGCGTCCTGATGATGTCCACCAGGGCCGCCCACGAGACCCTCGAGGTCGGGGTCATCTCACCGGAGCCGGTGAAGTCGGACTCGCTCGGTGTCGGGGAGGTCGGCTACCTCATCACCGGGGTGAAGGAGGTCCGGCAGTCCCGGGTCGGTGACACCGTCACCTCCGCGGCCAAGCCGGCCGCGCACGACCTGGGGGGCTACCGCCACCCCAACCCGATGGTCTACGCCGGTCTCTTCCCGATCGACGGGGCCGACTATCCCGAGCTGCGCGAGGCGCTGGACAAGCTGCAGCTCAACGACGCGGCCCTCACCTACGAGCCGGAGAACTCCGGCGCGCTGGGCTTCGGCTTCCGGATCGGCTTCCTCGGCCTGTTGCACATGGAGATCGTCCGTGAGCGGCTGGAGCGCGAGTTCAACATCGACCTCATCTCCACCGCGCCCAGCGTGGTCTACCGGGTGCAGATGGAGGACGGCTCGGAGAAGGTCGTCACCAACCCGTCGGAGTACCCGACCGACGGCAAGATCGCCGCGGTCTACGAGCCGATGGTCAAGGCGACGCTGTTGGCGCCGGCGGAGTACATCGGCACCATCCTGGAGCTCTGCCAGGCCCGCCGCGGCGTGCAGCTCGGGCTGGACTACCTCTCCGAGGACCGGGTCGAGATCCGCTACACGCTGCCCATGGCCGAGATCGTCTTCGACTTCTTCGACGCGCTCAAGTCCCGGACCAAGGGCTACGCGAGCCTGGACTACGACCCCTCCGGTGAGGAGGCGTCCGACCTGGTCAAGGTGGACATCCTGCTGCAGGGTGAGCCGGTCGACGCGTTCTCCTCGATCGTGCACCGGGACAAGGCGTACTCGTACGGGCTGATGATGGCCGGCAAGCTCAAGGACCTCATCCCGCGGCAGCAGTTCGAGGTGCCCATCCAGGCCGCGATCGGGGCCCGGGTGATCGCCCGGGAGACCATCCGCGCCATCCGCAAGGACGTGTTGGCCAAGTGCTACGGCGGTGACATCACGCGGAAGCGGAAGCTGCTGGAGAAGCAGAAGGAGGGCAAGAAGCGGATGAAGATGGTCGGCCGGGTCGAGGTACCGCAGGAGGCGTTCGTCGCCGCGCTGTCGACCACCGAGCCCGTCAAGGGGGAGAAGAAGTAGGTCAGTCGATCCCGGAGCGCTCCACGCCCTGCACCAGGTAACGCTGCAGGAAGAGGAAGACCAGCAGGACCGGCAGGATCGAGACCGCGGCGGCCATGAACAGCTGCGGGACGTCGACCCGCTGGGAGGTCATGAACTGGCTGAGGGCGACCTGGACCGTACGGAAGTCGCGGTCCTGGCCGATCAGCAGCGGCCACAGGAACGCGTTCCAGGACCCGATGAACACGATGGTGCCGACCGCGGCACAGATCCCGTACGTGTTGGGCATCACCACCCGCCAGAACGTCCGCCAGTAGCCCGCCCCGTCGATGGCGGCCGCCTCCTCCAGCTCCCGGGGGAAGCCGAGGAAGTACTGCCGGAACAGGAACGTGGCGAAGGCCGAGAACAGCCCGGGGACGATCAGGCCCCGCAGGGTCGAGATCCAGCCCAGGCTCGACACCATCACGAAGCTGGGGACGAAGGTCACCGCGGCCGGCACCATCAGGGTCAGCACCGTCATGCCGAGGACCAGCCGGGACAGCCGGTGGTCGATCCGGGCCAGGCCGTAGCCGGCCAGCGCCGAGATCAGCACCGTGGCCACGGTCTGGACCACCGAGACGACGGCCGAGTTGGCCAGGCTGCGGGCCATGGCGACGTTCTCGTTGGCGAACAGCCGCCGCAGCGTCGCCAGGCTGGGGTCGGCCGGCAGCCACCGCCAGTGGGGGGCCGCGATCTCGGCCTGGGTCGAGAAGCCGTTGCGCAGCAGGATGTAGAACGGCAGCAGGAAGAGCGCCGCCAGCACGACCAGGACCGCGTACCGCACGGCCTGGGTGCCGCGCGCGGGTCTCACGAGCGCTCCTGGGCGCCGCGACGGTTGACGAGCTTGATCTGGGCCAGACCGACCAGGGCCACCACGACGGTCAGGATCACCGTGCCGGCGCTGCCCAGTCCGAGGTCCTGGGTGCCCTGGCCGAGGCTGACCAGGTAGAGGTAGACCAGCGGCGGTCGCGCGAACGGCGGGTAGGTCCCGACCGAGATCAGGGTGTTGTAGAACTCGTCGAACGCCTGGAACGCGCCGATCAGCAGCAGCAGGACGACCGCCACCGAGGTGGCCCGGAGCTGGGGGAGGGTGATCCAGCGCAGCACCCGGAGGCCGGTGGCGCCGTCGATGGCCGCGGCCTCGTAGGTGTCGGCGGGGATCCGCTGCAGGCCGGCGACGAACAGGATCATGTAGAACCCCACCTGGAGCCAGAGCCGCAGGGTGACCAGGGCCACCCAGTAGAGGTAGTGCTCACCCCCCAGCCAGTTCACCCCGTCCAGCCCGAGTGCGCGCAGGACCACGTTGACCAGGCCGAAGCGCGCCCCGTTGAAGATCGTCAGCCGCCAGATCATCGAGGCGATGACGTACGAGCAGGCGGTGGGCAGGAAGAAGGCGGACCGGAAGAAGGCCTGCGCAAAGCGGATCCTGCTGACCAGAAGGGCCAGCCCCAGCGAGCAGGCGAAGGTGAGCGGGACGATCAGGGCGGCGAACACCAGGAACGTGCCCATGCTGGTCAGGAAGGCCCGGTCCTGCAGCAGGTAGACGTAGTTGCCGAGCCCGACGAAATGGGTCGGGGTCACCGTGTTGCGGGCGTCGAAGAACGACAGGTAGACGCTCCACAGCACCGGGATGTAGACGAAGACCAGCAGTCCGAGGAAGAAGGGGCCGACGAAGACCCAGAACCACCGCCGGTCGCTCCGGGCCCGGACGCCGGTCCAGGTGCTCACCCGTTGACGCGCTGGATCTCGGCCTTGGCCTTGGCGGCCACCCGGCCGATCTCCGACTGCGGGTCGGCGTTCTTGGTGATGACGCGCGTCACGGCGGAGGTCATGGCCTGCGAGGTGGCGGAGGTCCACAGCTTGCTCGGCGCGTGCCCGAGCTCGTTGACGAACCGGGCCGCCTCCGCACCCGCCCCGGAGGCCAGCTTGTCGGCCTGCGGGACCAGCGCCGGCTTGGCCGGGATGTGGGTCCCGTAGGAGTTGGAGAAGTCGACCTGGTCGGCCTCCTGGTCGACCCACAGCCACTTCACGAACGCCTTGGCCGCGTCGGGGTCGGCACCCTTGGCGGTGACGGCGGCCCCGTACGCGCCGAAGGGGACGCTCTGACGCCCCGAGCCGCCGATGCTGGGGAACGGCAGCACGCCGAAGTCGTCGCCCAGGGCGGCCTTCACGTCCGGCAGCACCCACAGGCCGCTCCACTGCATGGCGGCCTCACCGTTGGTGAAGGGTGCTGCGTCGTACCAGTCCGCCGACGCGCTGGACAGCATCCCGCCGGAGGCGTGCAGCCGGCCGAAGGCGGCCAGCGCCTCGTAGCCGGCGGCGTTGTCGAAGCCGACCCCGTCCTTGGCGTCGTTGATCTGCTCCAGCCCCGCCGACCAGATGAGCATCTGGGTGAGGGTGCCCACCCCGCCGTCGTTGCCGGCGAAGAAGCCGCCCATGTCCTTGGTGGCCACGGCCTTGGCCGCGGTGATCAGCTCGTCCATGGTGGTGGGCGGGGTCACGCCGGCCTTGGTCAGGACCGACTTGCGGTAGTAGAGCATCTGCATGTCCACGGTCTGCGGGATGCCCCAGATCTTGTCCTCCCACGTCATCCCCGCCAGCACCGGCGGCGAGAAGCCGGCGGCGGCCGACCCGACGACGTCGGTCAGATCGGCGACCTGTCCGGCTTTGATCATGTCCAGGGTGGGGCCGTTGGCGTACTCGAAGACATCCGGC
>JAOPXW010000244.1 GCA_025964935.1 Friedmanniella sp.
CGGGGTCGGGCCGGGGTCCCGGGCGGGAAGGGTGCTGCGCTCACCGGACCGGCCCGGCGTGCGATTCAGCGCCGACCGTGCGTGGCAGGCCGGGCAGCGGCACCTGGATCGGCACCGACACCTGCACCGTGACGACGAAGTCCGTCAGGTCACCCACCGGGGTGCACCCGACGAGGCTGACCCGGTTCTGGGTCGCAGACCGACGGGCCTGGACGCAGGCGTCCTCGCCCTGCCCGTACGCGGTGGCGCCGCTCAGCGCGACCAGGTCCGCCGCCGCCCGGACGCGGTGGTAGCCCACCAGGTAGGACGTCACCACGACGCCGACCCCGCCGAAGAGCAGCGTCACGCCCATCACGCCGACCATCAGCATCGAGGCGCTGCCCCGCTGGTCCAGCGTCCTCGACCGCGACGAAGACTCAGCCACCGTCCCCACCCCCGTCCGGTTCCGGAATCACCGCCGCCTGTGCGGACAGCGGCACCACGGGCAGCCCCTGGGCGAAGGGCTGGGCCCGGAGACGGACCGTGACCGTGATCAGGCGGGGAGTGCGGCTGACCGTGACGGTAGCGCCGGCCGGAGCCGCCGCCACCGCCCGCGCCTCCTGCGGCTCGTCGTGGCGGGCCGCCTGGCGGGCCACGGCAGCCGCGGTGTCGATGCACCGCACCTGCAGCATGACCAGCCAGATCCCCCACAGCATCATCAGCAGCACGGCGAGAGCGGCGAGGGTGGCGACGGCCAGCTCGGCCGTCACCATTCCCCGCTCCCCCCGGTCGCGGACGGTCACGCCGACCTCCCCGCCCGACCCGCCGCTACCAGAGCTTCCCGAAGCCGCCGGAGAACTGGTTGATGGCCGCCAGGATGAACTTCAGGATCGCCTCCCGGACCGACCCGTCGGTGACCACTGCGAGCAGCACACCGGCCACCGCAATCGCGGCGATGATCCCCACCGCCCACTCGGCGCTGACCATGCCCCGGGTGTCGCGGGCGTTCTGCCGGGCCAGGTCGAGCGCCGGCCCGTCGGGCTGGGTCACCGGGCCGGAGACGTCGCCGGTGCAGGCCAGGACCGCCAGCGGCTCCGACCCCCACTCGGTGGCCGACGGGCGGTGGCTGGGACGGGCGATGGTGGGGTCGTTGTGGGTCATGGGTTTCCTCCTCGTGTGGCGCCCCCGGGCGGGACGGCATCTTCTTGGATGCATCAGGAGTGTGCGGAGAAAGGGGTGCGACCGTCCCCTGAGCGGCTGAGCCTGTGGACGGAGCTTCCGGATCGGTTCCGGCTGTGGATGACCGTCTGGCCGAGCCCGGCCCGGGACGGGTGAGGAGGGCCGGCGCCCTGCGGGCGCGGGGCGGAGCAGACCCGGAGCGGACGTCCTTCTCGGACCGTAGACCCGAACGCGGCACCCCGGCCGGACGAAAGAGGGCGGCTCGATCCGCCAGCGCCGACGGCCGACAGAGCCACCAGGACTCGACCGGTCCGGGTGGCGTGCTCGGTCGGGTCGGCTCATCCTTCGGTCGGCTCGGAAGGAACGCAGGTGAACGCGGCAGGGAGAACGCAGCGCCGGGGAACGCGGCGCCGGGCGAACGGCTAGGACAGTGCCCGCGAGATCGCCGAGACCAGGGTGGGCACGATTCCGAGCAGCAGGAAGGATGGGATGAAGCAGATCATCATGGGCAGGACGCTGCGGACTCCGACCCCGCGGGCGAGGACCTGCAGGGCCTGACGCCGCAGCTCCCGGGCCGTGGCGGCATGGTGCCGCAGGGTCTCGTCGAGCCTCGTTCCCGACTCGACCGAGCGGGCCAGGTCGGCAGCCGCCGGGCCGAGCTGCGGGTGGTCGCGGATCGAACGCCAGGCCTCCACGTCGGACAGACCCAGGTCGACGATCGCCACCACGCGACCCAGGTCCTCCCCCACCGGTCCGTCGAAGGCGGCCGCCACGGCCCGGGAGGCGGTCCGGGCCGGGAGTCCGGCCGCCAGGCAGGCGGCCAGCAGCTCGAGTGCCTGGGGCGTCTCGAGGACGAGCCGTCGTCGTCGGGCTCTGCTCGCGGCCGGCTCCAGGTGTCCCAACCCGACCACCAGAGCCGCGACCAGGACGGGGAGGGCGGCCAGCACGGCTGCGTACGGGACCCCGAGCCCGACGGCGGCCAGCGCCAGACTGCCGGTCGCCGCCACAGAGAGGAGCAGGCGGCGGCCCACGGGCGGCGCGTCCGGTCGACCGCGCACCGTGGCCCTCAGGCCCCCCGGAAGGCCACGGCTCATCGGATCTGACAGGGACTTCTCCAGGGTCACCGGTCCGCGGACCAGGAGCAGCGTGCTCGTCACGGCCGCCGCGACGGCCAGGACTCCCCAGCCCGACGTCAGCACCTCCCCCATCGCCTGCCCGTCCCCCATTTGCAGTCCTGCCTCTCGTGCCCGACTGTTCTCAGTGCCCGACCGTTCTCAGTGCCCGACCGTTCTCAGTGCCCGACCGTGGCCCGGGCCGCCAGCAGCTCGATCCACAAGACGCCGGCGCAGGCCAGCACCACCCCCGCGCTCAGACAGGCCCACCCCATGGGGCCGGCCCAGAGCCAGGCCAGTGGGCTCCCGCCCAGCAGGTACCCCATCGCCACGCCCAGGGCGGGGAGGGCCGCCATGACCTTCGCGGTGGCCCTCGGCGCCGCCAGCTCGCCGGCCACCACCCCCTGAAGCACCTGATCGGACTGGAGGTTCTCGGCCACGACACCCAGCACGGAGGCCAGCGGAGCACCGGACTCGACCGCCACCTGCCAAGACCGGGCCAGGTCGAGGAGGCCCGACAGTCCGGGCTGACCCGCCTGCCGCCGCCAAAGCGAGACCACGTCACCCCCGATGGCCTGGATCCCGGCCGCCTCCGCCAGGACGGGACAGTCGGTGACCGCCGCAGCCAGAGCGGCCGTCGGCACCTGCCCCACCCGCAAGTGGGAGGCCAGCACGGCACAGGCCCGGGCCACCTCCAGACGACGGCGGAGGACCAGCTGGTGACGGCGGCGAGACCGCCACCAGGACACGCCGGTCCCGCCGGCCACGGCCAGGCAGCCGGCCAGGACGACGCCTCGCGCACCCGCGAGCAGCCCGCCTCCCAGGCAGAATCCGACGACCGCTCCCAGAACGCCGAACAGCCGGAGACCGGGCCTTGGACGACGGGCCCGAGCCGCGACGCCCGTGGATGCCGGGGCGATGGGGTCGTCGGGCAGCCGGTGGGTCCGGGGCGGCGGCACGGCGAGCAGGGCGGCCAGCCAGGCCAGACCCACGGCCATGACCATCACGCCCGGCCGCCCGGGCACCGGGTGGGGCCGCACCGGCCCGCCCGGGGTCGGGTGGTGCCGACGCGGCCCCGGGGCCTCGAAGGCCGCCTCACGGGGAGAGCAGTCGGTCGAGACGGGCTGCGCCAGATCCGCGCACGGTCCGGCCGTCGGCGGTGAAGCTGACCGCCGGTTCCGTGCGGGTCAGTCCGGTCCGCTCGTCCCGCTCCACGACCGCCACCTCCGCCACCCGCCGCCGACCACCGCCCTCCCGCGCCACGTGCACCACGACGTGCAGAGCCGCCGCGAGCTGGGCGTGCAGCGCATCCCGGGGCAGACCACCCAACGCCGCCAGCGCCTCCAGCCGGGCCGGAACGTCGGCCGCGGAGTTGGCGTGCACGGTGCCGCAGCCTCCCTCGTGGCCGGTGTTCATCGCCGTCAGGAGGTCGCAGATCTCGGCCCCCCGGACCTCGCCGACCACCAGCCGGTCCGGCCGCATCCGCAGCGACTGACGTACGAGGTCGGTGAGGGTGACGGCCCCGGTGAGCTCCGCGTTGGGCGGCCGACCCTCCAGCGAGACGACGTGCGGATGCCGGGGCGACAGCTCGCGGGAGTCCTCGACGATCACGATCCGGTCGGTCTCCGGGACGAGGGCGAGCAGCGCGGCCAGCAGCGTCGTCTTGCCCGACCCGGTGCCCCCACTGACCAGGAAGGCCAGCCGGCCGGCCACGATCCGGCTCAGCAGGGCAGCGCCGTCCCGGCTGAGTGACCCCGCGGCCACGCAGTCCGCCAGGGAGAACGTCAGCTTCGCCGGGACCCGGATGCAGACACAGGTGCCCGGGCGGGCCAGAGTTCCCAGCACGGCGTGCACCCGGCTGCCGTCCGGCAGGCGGGCGTCGACGAACGGCGCGGCGTCGTCCAGACGCCGACCCACCGAGGCCGCGAGCCGCTGGGCCAGGCGCCGGACCTCCGCCTCGTCGGCGAACGCGATGTCGACGGGCTCCAGGCCCCCGCCGCGGTCGACGTACACCTGCCCGGGCCCGTTGACCAGGACGTCGGTCACCCCGGGCTCGCGCAGTAGGGCGTCGAGGCGGCCGGCACCCACACTGTGCCGCCGCAGCAGCTCGACGGCCTGCCGGACCGAGCCGTCGGTGACCAGCAGGCCCTCGGCCCTCATCGATGCGGCGACGTCGGCCGGCGTGTAGGGCCGTGAGAGGGCGGACAGCCGCGTACGGAGCGGCTCCAGCTCGACCTCGTTCACGCGGCCCTCCCCCTCGCCGGGAGGTGGTCCAACAGCGCGCGGCAGGCCCCGGCGAGAGGGCTGCGGGTCGACCGTCCGGGCGGGTCGCCGCGCTCGGCGGCGAGCGGCACCATCCGGTCGTCGGGACAGACGCCCCACAGCGGCAGGTCCAGCCCCTCAGCCACGGCGTCAGGGGTGAGGCTGCGGACCCGGTCGGTCCGGACGAGCAGTCCGACGGGACAGCCGACCTCGAGGTCGGCCACTAGTTCCCGGGCGGCCGCCGCCCCTCCGACATTGGCCCGTACGACCAGGACCAGCAGGTCGGCCATCCCGAGGGCCGCCCCTGAGGCGGGAGTCGACGCCCGGGGCAGGTCGACCAGCACCAGGTCGTGGCTCTGCGCGGCCGAGCCCAGCACCGCCTCCAGCGGCTCGGGGCCGGGGTCACGGCCACCGACCCCGGCCCCCCTGGCCATGGCGAGCAGGTCGCAGCCCTCCACGTGGGGCAGCTGGCCGCGCAGGTCACCCAGGTGGCCGCGGGCGCCGGCCAGCCGGGGCCAGCGCCAACCGGGGAGCCGCTCGGCCCCCAGCAGGAGGTCCAGACCACCTCCGTACGGGTCGGCCTCCACCAGCAGGACCGACCGGTGGTCCCGTGCGGCCACCACGCCCAGGGCGGCCACGACGGTCGAGGCCCCCACCCCGCCGGAGCCCCCCAGCACGCCGAGGATCGTCCCCGGCCCCCGGCCCCGGCTGCCCGGTGCTGCCAGGGCGCCCGACAGCCAGTTGGCGCCGGTGGGGAAGGCCGCGACGGAGGCTCCGAGCTCCAGCGACCACCGGTGCAGTGCGTCGTGCTCGGACTCCCGGCCCACCACCACGACGTCCCCGCGCCGCGGAAGCCGGAGCCCCGCCACGCGCTCCGCCTGGTCGGCGCCGACCAGCACCGCCGAGACGGTCGACCACCGACGGCGCAGACCGGAGACATCCGGGTGCACCTCCGGCTCCAGACCGACCGCGGCGGTCACCGAGAGCACGTCCTCCAGCAGGTCCGCGTCGGCGGTGACGACCACGACCGACCGCGGGCTGCTCCGCTGTTGTTCCATGTCGGGAGTGTGGGCCGGGGACTCCCGCAGCGAACCCCGGAACACCGCGGCTGTGGATAACCAGGGTCCGCTGGGCGCTGTGGACAGCCACCCTCCCGGCGCACGCCCACCGGTGGACCACCCGGTCCGAGGAACGTCGTCCACCGAAGGTCTTCCCCCGGGGGCCACAAGGGAGTAAAAAGGACGCAAGGAACACACCGGATCGCCTCGGCGAACCGGAAGACACCTCACACCTCGACGGCGTACCCACGCGGCGATCACCCATCCAAGACGGGTCGTTGCGCCCGGCATATCCGGGCCAACACAATGAGAAGCACGCTTGGTCACGCCGTCGAGGTGTCAGGCACGGCGCCCGCCACGGCGGGCGCCGAGTCATGTCCGGACCCGGCGCCCAAGACCTCAGCCCCCGACCTCAGCGCGTGGCCTCAGCCCTCGAGCGCGAGCTGCTCCGCCCCGTAGGTCACCGCGTCGGCGCAGTGCCGGATCCAGGCGCCCACCCCGGCCGCCGTGCCCGACTGGTAGTCGGCCAGCCGGGCCCGATAGGCCGCCCCGCTGGCCAGATGGCCGGTCTCCACCGCGACCACCGCCTGCGGGTCGATCCCGGCCTGTACCAGCACCAGTCGCTCGACCGCCCGGGCGACCAGTCCACTCGCGTCGCCGAACGGCCGTACGGAGGCCACCTCGGCGTGGGCCACCGCCGCCAACAGCAGCGACGGCGCCGCGGTCGATCCCACCAAGAGCTGGAGCAGGCCGCCCAGACGCCCCTCGCCCGCCTCGGGAAGGCTCGTCCGGCCGAGCTGGTCGTCGGACGCCACCCCTCGGGCCAGCAGGGTGTGGCTCCGGGCCAACACCTGCGCCGGGGCCACCCGGACCAGCGACGCGAGCTGCGGCAGCTCGGCGGACAGCCGGAGCGAGCCGACCAGCCAGCGGTCGGGATCACCGCTCAGCTCGGCGCTCGCCCGCGCACCGGCTACCCGCACCCGCGTCTGCACCTCCGGGCTGAACCGGCGACGGCCGCGGTCCCGCAGCACCGCGTCGACCGCATCACGAGCCGCGGCGAGGGCGGAGGGGACGCCCTCCAGGCGAGCAAGGTCGGCCAGCGGGTCGGACACGGTAATAGAGTCTGCCCCATGAGCACGCGCCGGAGTCCCTATCCGGCCGAGGTCCCTGCGTGGATGGCGGGCGAGGCCGGGCGGCGGGTGCTCGACCTCGCGTCGGGCGCCGGAGGCTTCGCCGGCATGCTGCACGACCAGGGTCACGAGGTCTTCTGCGTCGACCGGGATCCCGCGGCCGTGGCGGCCGTGGCCGAGCGGCTGGGGACCGGGCTGCACGTCGCCGGACAGGTCGAGTCGCTGCCCTTCCTGTCCTGCCACTTCGACGTCGTCACCGCGGCGCAGACACTGCACCACTTCGCACCCGGCCTGGCCATGACCGAGATCGCCCGCGTGCTGAAGCCCGGGGGTCACCTGGCCGTGGTCTACACCACCCGCGACGACACCGTCCCGTGGGTCAAACGGCTGATCGCGATCGTCCGGCAGGCCGATCCGGACGCCATGAGTGGCGCGTACGGGGTCTCCTCGCTGGCTGCGGTGCAGGACAGCCCGTACTTCGGGGCGGTCGAGAAGCGCAGCTTCCGGACCTGGGTCCCCATCAACCGCGGTGGTCTCGTGGCGATGGTCGAGCGCCGACCGGCCGTGCAGCGGCTGTCCGTGGCCGACCGTACCGACCTGCTGGCCGAGGTGGGCCGGCTCTACGACACCTCGGCCCGGGCGCCGGAGCCACTGTTGCTGCCGTTCCGGACCTCCGCCTGGCGGGCCGTGGTCGACCACACGCAGCTGAGTCTGGACGCCGAGGACGACCTCGGTCTGGAGATCCGCCTGTAGCCGTGGTGCGCAGCGCCTCCCAGGTGATACCAGTTGCGTTATGGTCTACCCACGCAACCAACGGAGGTAGCAGATGAGCAGTTCCGGGCGACCCACCAAGGCCCGCCGAAACGCAGCCCAGCAGGCCAAGCACGACTTGGGTATCTACAACCGGATGGCGCAGCGCGAGGACTTCCTCGAGCTGAAGCGCCGCTACCTCAGGTTCGCCTTCCCCGCCACGATCGCCTTCATGGTCTGGTACGTGACCTACGTGATCCTCAACAACTGGGCCCGCGGCTTCATGGACACCAAGGTCGTGGGCAACATCAACATCGCCCTGGTCTTCGGGCTGCTGCAGTTCGCGTCGACCTTCATCATCGCGATCCTCTACTCCCGGCACGCGGTCAAGTCCCTCGATCCGCTGGCCACCCGACTCCGCGAGGACTTCGAGCGGGAGACCGGACGATGAGCGCGCTCCTGCTGGTCCCCCTGGCCACCGGCAACCGGGGGCTGACCATCGGCCTCTTCCTGGCGGTCGTCGCGCTGACCCTCGGGATCACCTTCTGGGCCTCCCGCCAGAACAAGACCGCCGCCGACTACTACGCCGGCGGCCGCTCCGTCTCCGGCTTCCAGAACGGTCTGGCCCTCGGCGGCGACTACATGTCGGCCGCCTCGTTCCTCGGCATCTCCGGCGCCATCGCGCTGTCGGGGTA